>JACQOU010000014.1 GCA_016207775.1 Deltaproteobacteria bacterium | reverse complement strand
CGCTTACGAAACAAAACCTAAAAATTGCCGCTTTCTCTCCGGATGGTCAGCCGCAGTTATTATTATTTATCCAATGCATAACTCCGGATTGGCCGGATCTCTGATACCTGATGGGAATTAAGGAGCTACTTTCTGAGATGGAGGAAATTCAACGGGGAACAAATGGGGAGCTTCATGTGCTGGGCTATCTTCTTACGATGTATGACCATACCAAGATGGCGAGCGAGACGTTGGATAGCCTTGTCGCAAACTTCGGAGATAAAGTATTTGAAACGCGTATCAGGCGGACGGTGAAATTTAAAGAAGCTCCTGCGCTTGGACGCACGATTTTTCATCATGCTCCAGATAGCCAAGGTGCTGAGGATTACTTAAGCCTTGCAAAGGAGGTGCTAGAGAGGCTGGATAAGTCCACGCCTGCTTTGAATGAATCCAAAAGAGACTTTGTTGTGGTCGCAGGAGGTGCGGCATGACAAGCTCAAACCGCAAAGGCAAACACGAGTTACGTTGGGCTCTTCGAACCTTAAAAATCGGTGATCCATTGCGACTTTCGAAGTCGGGGCCGGGGCTGTTGCCTCCAAAAGAGGTTGCTCAGGACGGGCGGCCTCAAAGTGAGGTGGCTCATTCTGATGTGCCCGGGAAGACGCAAAGAAGTCTAACGGGAGGCAACAGGCTTGACGGCGAACGGGTCACTCAAACTGAGGCGCCCAAAAAAGAGGTTGCCCAAAAGGAGCTTTCCCAAATCGAGGTAGCCAAAATAGAGACTCCTCATTTAGAGCTATCTCAGAGTGAGGGTGCTGCTTCTCGGGTGCCTCAAATTGAGATTTCTCAAAACAAGGAAGCTTCTGAATTGCCGGTGATGCTGACGAAACCAGCTGGCTTTTTTAAGCTTGCCCACTCTGTCTTTTCCGAGCCCTGTTTGCGAGAACTGTCAGGAGATTGCTTTCGATTGTTTCTGTGGCTTTCTGCCAAGGCTTGGAGGTATCCCAACTCACAGGGCATAGTCCGCGCCTCTATTCACCATATGGAAATTCAAACAGCGATGGGGCATGCGACGATATCCAGGGCTTTGAAGGCTCTCAAGGAGGCAAGGCTGGTGGAGCTGGTGGCGACGGATTTTAAGAAAGGCAACGTCTGGAAGATTTCTCCTATAGCCACTGGACCAGAGGTACCCGAAGGAGGCGGGCTCAAGAATAAGGAGCCTCAAATTGAGCAAGCTTCCCCAAATTTAGCTAGCTCACATCGAGCACAAAGCTCGCTCGGATTGAGGGGGAAGCTGCCTCAAAATGAGCATCATTTTAAAGGTAATAAGAATTTGATCAATAAAATTAAAAAAGCAAGCGGCTGCGCGATCGAACCGCCAAATTATCGCCAAAGTTCCGTGGCGCACGAGCTCAAGGAACGGGCTATTGCGAAATTCGAAGAGGAAATATCCAGTCAGGAGCGCGAAGGTTGGGTCACTAAGTTTATTGAGCGTGAGTTTCCACATGGATTCTTGCCACCACGGAAGGTTATTTTTTCGATGGCCGCTTACGACTGGTTTATTAGCAAGAATAAAACTTCAGAGTCGAGATGGGCAGTGTAGTGGCGTTCTTTTTTCAAAACCACTTGTACGATTCTGAATCAGAGGAGGGAATCAGACGATGTTTAAAATATTTGAGTCAATTGGAAGCGTCATCGCAATTGCGGCAATCATTCAGTTTGTATCCGATCCAAAAGGCGCCCTAAACGACATAGCTCGTGGACCGGCTCCCAATCTCCGTACGTTTTCAGACAAGCTGATGAATGCTGGTCCACACCAAAAGCGGCACCGACAAAAGCAGGTTCCCATTGGTTTCGGTGGAACAAAATAAAATAAACGGACACAATGCGTGCCCAAAAGTGCTGTTCGCAACCCGACTCTGCGGTGCCATTAGGTGCCACGCCAAACCGAAATAGGCCAAAAAGGAACAAAATGTCTGAAACAGGTTAAAGTCTGGAAATGCTTTACTGGCAAGGGTCTCCAGGAATCTCGCTGTCCGAATCATGAGTTATTAAAATGGCCCTGAATACCTTGACATGGTAGAGGTCCAATCGAGCCAACCTGTAGCCCAGCCTTTTTTCGCAATGTACGGAACCAAAACAGAAAAAAAAAGATCGCCACCGATCGCCACCAATCCCCCGAAAACGACTGAAACGACCCAAAAGAGACAAAAACGGAAAAAACCTGGAGAGCCGCTGTGGTGGCCGCTTTCAGAAGATTCTGCCCCTCATTTTAGGTAGTTAGAAAACCCTTTGGATAGGCCCTCTCACGGCTAAGACCGGGGTTCGAATCCCCGTGGGGGCGGATGTCGCAAAGCCGCGTGGAATAAGGGTTTCCAGAGATTTTGGATTTTCAGTTTGAACGGTTTGACGCGTCGATCTGGTTTTGATCGCCACCGATCGATTGGGATAGGGCGTTTTTAACCTGAACTTTCAGTCCTCTAATGCTGCGCCAATATTCACTAAACGAAAAAGGTCACGAGTTTACTCGGTGGTCTTCACTGAATGGAAACGAACAGAAATGAACGAAAATGCCCTGGGATGTCCCGCATCGTCCCGCACTTCCTGCCTGCAAAAATATTTGAAACCCACGGCGATCACCCGGTCTTGGCCGCCTTTTTGGGCTCAAACTCAAAAATTATTTTGTCATAGAGCGCCTTGGGCTTAAGTCTCTCTCGTTCGCCTTCCTTTGAGGGCGTGAGGCTGATTAGACCCAATGCTTCGAGTGCCTTTACCTCTTTGAGCACGTTTCCTTGGTCTTTACTGAGAGATTTTGCAAGCTCATACAAAGACTCGGGGCGATGCTCGACGATTCCGGCGAAGACCTCAAAGCGGCTCTTTGACATGAGCTTAAGCATCGAATCGAGGCTATCGCAGACGATCTCGTCTTCATGGATGTCCGGTATCCCTGTCTCGATTGCTTTTCTCATCCGAGCAAATGCCTTTCGTGTAGGATTCGATTCATATCTAAAAGTAAAGACTTTCATGTCACTCCTTTATGGTTCTGCCGAATCGTTCCTCGACCTTCTGGAAGAAAAGCTCCTCTGCTTCTTCCAATCCGGTCCAAGCAAATGCTTGCCCCACTTCATCGCCATCGATATGCCAGTGCGGGCCTTTCGGTTCATGGCAATCGAAAAGCACCCTAGCACCAGGCTCGTCCGGGGCAAAGGCTACCCAGCTAAATCGATACGCTTTCCAGGACGAAGGGTCTTTCGCCCCCTGAAGGTGAAACGTATCGACATAAATGGCAATGGTTCTTCCGCTGGCAACGGTCATGGTCGTTTTACTCTTATGCAGAAGAACCGCCTTCATTTCATGGAAATACTACCATATATGTTAT
>JACQOU010000013.1 GCA_016207775.1 Deltaproteobacteria bacterium | reverse complement strand
TGCTGGAAAAGGGCATGAAACCTACCAAATCATCGGAACAACCCAGTTCCCCTTTGACGACTGTGAAATTGTTCGCGAGTATTATTTGAAATGTACACGTGGGTAAAGCTCGGTGACCTGGTCAAATGGACCCATGGAAAAGGCCCAACTGCAGGCAAGGACACTCCAGTGCAGGGTCTTTGCACCGACACGCGAGAACTAAAGCCGGGAGATATTTTTGTAGCCCTTAAGGGTGACCGTGTAGACGGGCATCAGTTTATTCAGACCGCCATTGAGAAAGGTGCCGCAGCGATCATCGGTGAAAAGCGGGTTACCTGCCCCATTCCTTTTGTCGAAGTTGCCAATTCATTAACCGCTTTGGCTTGCATTGGCTCTGAACTTCGCAATCAGTTTTCAGGGCAAGTGGTTGCTATTACGGGGAGCGCGGGAAAATCATCGACCAAGGGGATGATCGCCACATTGCTTGGCCCAAACGCCATGCCTTCTCCGGCAAGCTTTAACAATCTTCTGGGCCTTTCAAAAACTCTCACATTAGTTTGCGAGAGCGTTCAGTACTTGGTCCTTGAAATGGGAATGAATGCACTCTTTGAGATCAAGGAACTGTGCGAGCACTTCAAACCGCATGTTGGGGTGATTACAAACATTGGGGATGCCCACATTGGTCGCTTGGGTGGACGGGAGCAAATCAAAGCAGCAAAACGAGAATTATTTGAATTTATTGCCACGTACCCTCAAGGCAAAGGAGTGGTCGTTAATTGTGATGATCCACTTGTTGTTTCTGCGTTCAAGGAGACTTTTGAAAAGGATAGTCCCGTGACGAGTTACTCAGCACTCGGCCAGAATGCCGATGTCAGAATACTCGAGAAAGGGATCGACCCAAAGAACTTCCACCTAACTCTAAAGTTAGCTTGTCGAGATCAAGCTTGGACAAAAAATCTTCCACTTTTCGGACTCCACCATACTCAAAATATTGCGGCTGCAGTGGCCACCGCACTCCATCTCGGACTTTCGCCGGAAGTTTGGTCCAGTCGCCTGGATTCAATCAAACCCGCTCTGCACCGGGGACAAATAAGCCAGTTGAGTGGCAACCGGGTGTTAATTGACGAATCCTACAACTCTAATCCCACTGCTTTACTTTCGTCACTCAGCACGGCCGCACAGGTAAAATCATCAAGGCGCCGTGTACTCGTACTGGGAGACATGCTCGAACTTGAACAGTTCTCCCAAAAACTCCATCAAGAAGCCGGCCTCCAGATCGCGACTTTGTTTGCTAACACACCTTTGGTTGTTCTGGGTGTGGGCAAAGCTGTGGAGCATCTTGTCGCCACAGTAGAAAAAAAATTGGGTAAACCCTGCGGGTGGGTGGTACCGGATGCAGCATCCGCCGTGAAGAAGATCGCCGATATCTCTCAAGAAGGCGACGCTATTCTCATTAAGGGGTCACGAGCCATCCAGCTCGATAAAGTAGTAGCTGCGTTATCAGCGGAAATACAATAGCCAAGCTGTCCATCATCACCAAACTCCGCTCATCAGCTACGACCCAAACGGAATCGAGCCTGCCCCCCCTCCAGAATATCGCCGCTCCGCATGACAAAAAAATGCTCGTCAGCACCGAAAAATTCCGACATAATTTCAAATCGTTATAAGTTTTTCCTTGCTCCCGCAGGGGGATTTCTGTAAACCAACGACGGGGAGAAAGACTTGCTTTATCACTTGTTCTACGGACTGCACGACACTTTCCACGGTTTCAACGTTTTTCGCTACATTACATTCCGGGCTTTATGCGGGGGGCTAACAGCTCTTATACTGAGTTTTGCTCTGGGTCCGTACTTCATTAAGATACTCGCCCACCGACAGCTAGGCCAAACTATCCGCAACGATGGGCCGCAATCTCATTTGAAGAAACAGGGCACTCCCACGATGGGAGGTATTCTCATTGTCCTTACCGTTACTGTTTCCACCTTGCTTTGGGCAGACCTGACCAACCCCTATATCTGGCTTACGCTCGCAGTGATGGTGATATTTGGGTTAATTGGCTGGTTCGATGACATTAAAAAAATAAGAGAAGGAAACTCCAAAGGACTTTCGGAACGTGGAAAAATGCTTCTGCAAACCGCAGTAGCGGTAGTTGTTCTTGGAATTTTATATTTTGTTCTCCGCGTGTCCACGCAACTTCATGTACCTTTTTTGCGCACCCTGCAGCCTGATCTTGGCTTACTGTATTTACCTTTTGCCTGGCTCGTCCTGGTGGGCACCTCGAATGCCGTTAACTTGACGGACGGCTTGGATGGATTAGCCATTGGGCCCATCATTAGCTCTGCACTTACCTTTGCAATACTCGCCTACCTGGCTGGCCATTTAAAACTGGCCGACTATCTGTACATTCCTTACGTAAAGGATGCGGGCGAGCTTGCAATCTTATGTACGGCTATCGTCTGCGCCGGCATGGGATTTCTGTGGTTCAATACATATCCAGCACAAGTTTTTATGGGCGATGTTGGCGCCCTGGCACTGGGAGCGGCAATCGGAATGGTGGCGCTCATTACAAAAAACGAACTGCTTCTGGTGTTGGTGGGTGGCGTATTTGTACTCGAAGCCGTATCGGTCATTACACAACGGATTTCGTATAAGACAACCAAGAAGCGAATTTTTCGAATGGCTCCCATCCACCATCATTTTGAACTTTCAGGATGGGCAGAACCGCAGGTTACGGTTAGATTTTGGATTGTTTCATTGGTATTGGCAATGCTGGGGCTTGCCACACTAAAGCTGAGATAGGGGTACGAACATGATAAAGCTAAAAAAAGGGATGCGAGTTTTAATCGTCGGACTTGGAAGAAGCGGGGTGGCCGCCGCGAAACTTCTTTGCAAAAAGGGCATGGAAGTAACCGCCACCGACGAACTGAATAAAAGCGATTTGAAAGAGTCCTTAGATGCGCTCAAAGGTTATGACTTTCCGATGGAACTTGGAAAGCATGTCCTCAAGACTTTCTGTGAACAGGATGCCATTGTGGTAAGCCCAGGAGTGCGACTGGATATTAAGCCACTGCAACAAGCAGAAAAAATGAAAATCCCCATCATCAGTGAAGTCGAACTTGCCTCCCAGTTCATTTCTGAACCTATCATTGCAGTGACTGGAACAAATGGAAAAACTACCACCTCCACGCTCATTGCTGAAATGATCGCTGCTGGCGGAAAAAGCGTGTTTTTAGGTGGCAACATCGGAACAC
>JACQOU010000012.1 GCA_016207775.1 Deltaproteobacteria bacterium | reverse complement strand
GATTAATAGGAGATTCCATTTGTAAAACGGAAAAACCCAGACCGGACAGGGTTTTCTTAATCTCCCATTCCTGCTCAACCTCTTCAAGTTGATGTTCCTGCGCCTGCTTGGAAAGATTTTCTTTGATTACCTGGAGAGGAGAATGACTGCGATCCTTCATTTGAAGGGCTTGAACCACGGCCTCGTCAAGAAAGGCCTGATCCAAAAAACCTATTTTAATTTTCTTGGAGCCAACTACCGTTCGCTTGCCTTCCGATGGTTCGAGCTGACCAGCAAGGATTTTGAGCAGTGTGGATTTACCAGACCCGTTTCGGCCCGCCAATGCAACTCTCATCCCTTCATAGAGCGTCCAGTTGACACTCTCAAAAAGAACGCGACTCGGGTAGCGCACCCCCACGTTTTCGAGAATAATTTGAGCACCCATTTCGGGTTATAGCGTAAATCGAATATTTAGAATCGGCCAAGTGAAAAAGAGAGTCTTAACAGCCGGGGCAAGATGGACTCGTGCGATTGTCCCAATTGAGAAATTGGGCTGCAAATAATAGTCCAGTCCGAGGCCGATATGTCCCATGGGAGCAACACCATCTGACATAGCGATCAGGTTAAACCACTTATCCCTATTGGCAATGGCAATCCCAGCCCCCACTTCAGCGCTTGGCTTTAACGTTGGATGACTGCTCAAATGCATTCGACCCGTAACAGAAATTGTTGTTACAATCGGGTCGCCCCCAAAATTTACAAGCATCCCGACAAAGAATTTTTCCCCAATCGCTATTTCAAACTGAGAAGTTAGATTAGCCACAGGGAAGAAGAGAAACGTCTGTCCAACGCCACCCGAGACAACCAGTTGCCGAATCGACGTAGCAGCTTCGGTTTCAGCCATCACAGGTGCTGCAGCTTTTCCTGCCGATGATCTGGAATGCTTTTTCGATGTTGCTGTCTCAGCATAACAGTGGATCGTAAGTAGGGCGACAAGTGAAAAGATAAGTTTTTTCATGCTGTTATTTTCAAGTAATGCCCCTTGGATTGTCAATGAGTTCTGGAACCCACCGAATTTTTGGGTGACTGCGCAGTGGAAGCCATGACACTGTCTTCGGATGGAGAGGCAAGCGGAACAAAAAGCTCTATGCCTAGTTTCTCAAACTTCGCGGATGAACAGTAATTGGCTTTGGTCAAAAATTTTTCAACCAACTCTTCTCTCTCCAATTCGGTGACAATAAGCGGCCGGGCGGTTTTCACGGAAGCTGCCCAGATCGATTCCCATCGACGAGGATCGGGCGAATAAAATTTATCATAAGCAAAAATGGGAGCAATGCGTGGATAGCTTTTGCCCGATGCCCCAGCAACATGATGCCATCCCATAAGCAAAATCGACTGAGTAGAATGCTTTTTGTATTGCTCTTCTATCGCTTCACCAAAATCCTGCCACTGCGTTTCTTCTCCGGTAACGTGAAGCCCCCGCAGAACGCTCGGCTTGCTCAGTGTTACGTAAGGGATTGAAAGCTTGTTCTGGGCGAGAATCAGCCGATCAACGATGATCGGCCCTAAAAAAAGAAGGAATCCTATCACGATCCACCGAGACTGTATTTTCGTATACTGCCATACTAAATAAACAAACAACCCCACCACCGGGGTCAGGGCCCAAAAGATATGATGGTCGCATCTTTGTGGCATATATTGCAAAAGCGATGCAACAGAAACAAAGACAGCAGAAATAAGCATTGGAGTTGAGCCAGCGGGAATTCTTCTCCAGGGCACCACACTCAACACTGAAAGCCAAATTCCCCAAATCAAAAAGATAAATGGCAGAACAGCCAACAGACCAGTGGAAAGCGAATTGATGATTTGGTACCTGCCCCAACTGGGAACCAATAGGGCATACGAAAGGACAAAAAATAAGCCGGTGTAGAGGGGAAGTGCCCTACGAATGGGACGTGGAATTTTATTTCTAAAAGCCCATGGAGTAGTCACAGCAAGTAAAAGTACCAGAGCTTTTCTGGACCAATTCCCAACAGAAAAAGTACCCACCAGCATACGAGCAACCGGGTTTCCCCCGAGCGTATCCTGGGCCCACTTAGCGGGAAACTGAATCGTCTGAAAGTACCAATCCCCCAAAGCATTCTTTGAAAACAGGCAGGCAAGGGCAAAACCATGCACCGCCAAGCAACCCAGCGCAAAGAATACTAATGACCGCAGCAGTAAACGACGCTCCTTTAAGTGGTTAATAATAAGAGCAGCGCCACACGCCATGGTAAGAAAAACCCCTACGGGTTGCCGGCACCAGAATGTAAGACTTGCGGTAATTCCACAGCACAGGTACAGAATTGTCGGTTTTCTGCTTGTGCTTGTGCTTGTGCTAATCAGTAGAAGAAGACTGAGAGCCTGAAAAAGCAGGGCGTACACGGACGACCAAATATGAAAACGGCCGAGATTGCTGGGCAGGTAAAAAGGAGCAAAGACGTACCAGACGAAAACGGAAAGTAGCGCAAGACTGACCGGAAGAAACTGCCGCCAGCAAAGATAAAGAAGACCAGAACACAGAGCATACGCACACAGTGCACTGGTTCGAAGCGACGCCAAGGTATCGCCCAGGGCCCAAAGAAAAAAAACTTGAATGTAGGCTGTTAACGATCCGAAGATAAACCAGACTTCTTTATGCAAGGATTGTCCCGACTCCAAGTCCAACGCAGTCTTAAGCATCATCCCGTCGTGAATAGCGTCCACCCCAATGTAGGCAAACAGCCCAAAAAAGACACCCGTCAGAAGCGTAACAACGAAAAACAGGATGTAATCGCGCTTACCAAGTAACGAAACATGTTTTTGCAAATGCTCTCCTGCCACGGTTAATTCATTTTATCGTTCGAGTGCATAAAGAGACAACACCTGATACACTTTTGGCTTTGTATGACGTGTCAGCTTTTTATCACTCCCTCCGGTATCGGCTACTGTGGCATTGTATTTTTTTCCTTGGTTTTAGCCCAAATCCTTTTTTGGCAGATCGCGTACCGGCTTTATGGCGGTGTCAGGCGGCAGATCATAGCGGTATTTGTAATTTATATAGGTATACCGCTGCTGCTTTTTATTTTTTCCAGAGAACTTGCGGGCACATTAATGATTTTATCGCTTTCTTGTGCATACATTATGAGCTTCCCGGCTGCGGCTGCATGGAGCCCGTCGTTTGAAGTACTGATGTTCGTAAAGCGTAAGCAGAAACGGCAGGGCGTAACAAAAGAAACTGTATTAAAGGAGTTGGCACTGGACCGCTTGGTGTGGGACCGAGTGAGAGATTTGACTTACGATGGCTTTATCACTGGCGAAACAGAATTTTCACTTAAGCCCTCAGGACGCCGACTGGCAGCCCTTTTCCACTGGTATCGCACAGTACTGCGCTTGCAGCAGAAAGGCAGTTAGATGTTTTTGTGGTTACCCTTGGCCGCTCCAGTGCTTTGCTTCTTGCTCCATTGGTGTGTTTCAAGAAGCCCACTCTACCCTTGGCGAGCGCGCCAGGGCGCCATTGCTTTCATCGCATTGTGTGTGTCGGTCGTTTATGGTCTGGTGGGAGTGATAGCATATGGCGACTGCCCCGGCCCGACACTGTTTGTCCATTCTTTTTATCTTTGGATAACCTCACTCGGTTTGGCGTACTGTTATTTCCATGTTTTTAATATGAGCCAGACTGCACGGCGCATTCGCATTCTCGTTTCCTGGTACGAAGCAGAAAAAGAAGGAAACCAACGGCAATTTGGAATACCAGAAATCAATCCGCAAGCCATCGTGACGGATAGACTTCAGCTACTGGAAACAATGGGTTCGCTAGAGCAGCGCAACGGGCGATATTTTGCCCGCTGGGGCATCATGCTTGCGGCTGCCCATGTATTTGGGTTTCTCCGCATCTTATTCCCATCCTTCATGAGCTCGAAAAAAAGCTAGACACCAAGCGCAAAAAGCAATTGAAGCATTATTCCGACAAGTAAGTAACCCTTCATCGGATTCCATATCAGAGCCAATTCACGCAAAAATTAGGGAGTAAGCACCTTGGCAGACATTTTGCTTTTATATCCCAAGACGGGCCACGATGTCCGTGGCGTTTCTGTCAGTGCTCCGCTTGCACTCACTACGGTTGCTTCACACCTGGTTTCCGATTTCTCCGTGAAGATACTGGATCAGCGGGCCTGTGACGATTTCTGGGGCGACTTAGAAACGGAGCTTAAGTCACAACCCATTTTGGTGGGCATTACCAGTATGACGGGCACACAGATTTTTTACGGCCTTGAGATGAGTAAATTCATTCGAGAAAGAAGTGCTGTACCCATCGTATGGGGTGGAATGCATGCCACCATCCTGCCGGCGCAAACGGTATCAAAACCCTATATCGACTTTGTGCTTAGGGGCGAAGGGGAAAAATCGCTTCGTGCCCTTGTCCAAACGTTAAGCCGTAAAGAGACTGACTACGATAACATTCCAGGCCTTGTTTGGAAAAAAGCCAACAGAATTTACCAGACCCCTCAGGCCGATCCTCTTGATCTGGATCAATCACCCAAAGTTCCATGGCATTTGGTGAATGTTGAGGAATACACTTCACCCACCCAATTCTTATATCCCGGAGCAAACCGCCTCTTACCTTACCAGGGCAGCCGCGGTTGCCCCTTTAAATGTACATTCTGCTCAGAACCCATCCTGACTAGAAAATTCAGGATGAGAAAGCCATCAAAAATAGTGGATGAGTGTCTTGAACTTGTGGACAAATATAAACTCGACCATATCACTTTTTTTGATGAAGAATTTTTTATAAACACAAAATGGGCCAATGAAATGGCAGAAGCCATCAATGGAAAATTCACTTGGTGGGCCCAGACCAGAGCGGCTGATCTGCTCAAGGTCGACCTCAAAAAAATGGAGCGTTGCGGACTTCTTGTCATTGCTCCAGGTCTTGAATCCGGTGCCGACCGAATGCTTCAGTTCATCCGAAAAAAAGAGAAAGTCGAAGAGTACCGGGAAGCAAACAAGAAACTTGCCGAGACCAAGCTACAGGTTCAGTACAATTTGATTATTGGATTCCCCACTGAAACTCAACAGGAGTTAAACCAGACCGTTGATCTTGTGTTGCATCTTCTTCAAACAAACAAGAACTCTTTCATCAACCAGCTCTCCCCCTTAACACCCCTGCCCGGCACAGAACTTCTGGCCCAGGTCATCAAGAACTATGAGTTTCGGGAGCCCAAACGGATAGAGGAGTGGATTCAAATCACACGTGGAAAGCAGGAAAGATCCTGGTT
>JACQOU010000116.1 GCA_016207775.1 Deltaproteobacteria bacterium | reverse complement strand
GTTAATAACTCACCTAACTATTTGAAATCATGTTTATTGTCCTGTGGAAAACCCTGTGGATAACTCCCCTGGTTTCTTGCCTACCCCTGTGGATAATAAGTTATCAACAAGTTATTAACAACGAATTAACAAACAATTAACATAGTTATTAACAAAGTTATTAACATTACGGAAAAGCCCCCGATTATCAAGTAATAAAAGGTATAGCAACGTATCGTATATTACCGTAATAGACTTTCGATGGTCGCCACGTGATTGAGGAGCTCAGTATCGGACTTCAGTTGGCCAGCAATTTTTGTGACAGCATGGAGAACCGTTGTGTGGTCTTTTCCACCTAGGAATTTTCCAATCGCTGGATACGACATCACCAACAATTTGCGTAGCAGATACATGCAGATCTGCCGGGGAACAGATAGACGGCGTATTCGCTTATCTGATTTGATGTCGGTTGTTCGGATGCCGAAATGCAGCGCGACCAACTTCAAAACGGCCTCGGCTGTTATTTCGTGTTTTGTTTTGGGCGCAAGGTCTCTCAAGGTTTGTTGTGCAAGTTCGGGTGAAATAGGTACACCGACGAGCGATGCGTAGGCTTCAAGCCGATGAAGTGCTCCTTCTAGTTCTCGAATATTACTTGTCACATGTGAAGCAATATATTGTGCGACCGAATCGGAAAGCGGTATTTGGTCGTGATCCGCTTTATTTTTGAGTATTGCTATTCGAGTTTCCATCTCTGGAGGCTGAACATCGCATACCAACCCCCACTCAAACCGTGTCTGCAGTCTGTTTTCCAGGCCTTGTATGTCTTTTGGATACCGATCAGAGGTAATAACAATTTGCTTTCTCGATTCATGCAGATAATTGAAGGTGTAGAAAAATTCTTCCTGCGTGCGCTCCTTGCCGGCAAAAAAATGAACGTCATCTAAGAGCAGCACATCACAACCTGTTCTATATTTGTCCCGAAACTCGCGCATTCGGTCTACCCGAATGGCTTGGATGACTTCATTGGTAAATGTTTCACTTGTTAAATACAAAACTTTGAGCTCTTTGCGTGAGTGAAATAATTCAAGCCCGATCGCCTTGAGCAAATGGGTTTTTCCGAGGCCTGCCCCACCAAAAATAAATAAGGGATTGTAACAGCGACCCGGTTGTTTGGTTACCGCTTGGCAGGCAGCATGAGCAAATTGGTTTGAACTGCCCACTACGAAGGTTTCGAAAGTATACTTAGGATCAAAAGGATTGTTTTCAGGTACGCTGGCATATACCAGCAAATCCTGTTGGACTGGTTCGCGAATGTCATAGTTGATTTCAATATTATCAAGCTGGCCCCTAAGCAAAATTTCTCGAAGGGCTCCAGAACATTTTTTTTCAAAATTTTCTTGTGTAAATCTATCCGGAAAACTGAGTGATAACTTTTTTGAATCGAACGTTCCGGCCTGAACAGGCTCTACAAACGATCTGAAGATATGGCCTGAAAGCTGTCCTCTGAGTTGTTCACGGATTTCGTCCCAGGTGTGCTGATTCATGTCGATTATTTTATTGTTGATCCCCTCAACGAACTTATGAGAGCTAACAAAAGCCTTTGGGTTTGGCAACATCGGATGTGTTAGATTTTCCTACCTTCTATCGATTTGACACAGAATAGAATTGACTCTAGTATCAATCATTTTATGAAACGAACGTATCAACCTAGCCGGATTAAGAGAAAACGTACCCATGGCTTTTTGAAGCGGATGAGGCGTAAAGACGGAAGGCTCGTACTGCAACGCCGTCGTAGAAAAGGTCGAAAGAGACTTACAGTCGAAGTCGGGGGAAAATGATCAGCCCCGGGGCGGCAAGACAGAGCCTCCCGAAATCTGCACGGCTTCTGACGCGCAAGGATTTTCATTTTCGGTCTGGAAAGCGCCTCAAGACAGATTTTTTCCTCTTCTATTATTGCCAGCGTGGTTCTGGACGGCTGGGAGTCTCATTGTCAAAGAAGGTGTTGCGATTGGCGGTGGCTCGAAACCGTATTCGAAGGTTAATTCGCGAGGTGTTTAGAAAAAATAGGGAAAGATTCCGGCAAACTGATGTTCATGTTGTCGGCCTGATGAGGCTCGCTGAAGTATGGGCACAGTGGAAGGAAACCCACGTTAAGCAAGAATTTGAGAAGCTTTTTAGGTGGATAGAAGATGGCAAGACAAAAACAAATTTCGAGGGTGGCTAGATTCTCCCTATTGGCTGCAAGCAGTGCCATTCACACGTTAGTGGGCACGGACCATTGCTGTCGATTTTCTCCCTCATGCTCCCACTATGCAGCGGTCGCCATTTCGGAAAGAGGTTTGCTGATGGGCATTTTGCTTTCAGTGCGTAGAGTTCTGCGTTGCCATCCGTTGGGTGCTAGTGGATGGGATCCTGTGCCAAGAAAGGCTGGGTGCGCCTGATGAAACCGAAAACAGGTTTAGCGGTAGTCATTAGCTGCATCGTGTGGTTCGTCTACATCCGTTGGTTTGCTCCCCCGCCGCCAAAACCGGTGGTGCCGCAGAACCAAACCGCTGAAAAGCCGGCCGTTACCGCTATCGCACCACAACAACCCACCGTGGGTACGCTCGGAAGCCCACTATTTAATGGCCAAGTGGCCTTGGATGAAGCGGCAGCGTTGGATTTGGCAAAACTTTTTCTCAAATTTTCTTCGAATGGGGGAAAGCCGGCTGAAATTACGTTAAAGGAGTACAAAGAAAAAGTTAGCCGGGATGCACCACAGATTGCCTTGGTTTCACCCTCCTTATCCTCCTATTCGCTTGGAACAATCTTCACGGACGCGCAGCTTAGCGAGTTTTCATTTGGACGCTATGAACTTAAACGCGAAAGGGATGGAACCGTCGAGCTGATTAAACAAAACGGTGGTCTATCGGTCACGAAGCAATATCGTGTTGGCTCGGATTACATGATTGACGCCACGTACAGAATTCAGTTTCCCAACACCCAAAAGAATGATTGGGGTGCGTTAAGCATCCCTGTGGGGGCTTCGACGGTAGAGTTTGACCAAAACGATCCTCTTAAGTCTTGGGAAGTGGTCTTTAGTCAAAACGACTCGGTTTCAAGACACACGGCGGACAAGCTACCCGAACAAGAAAAGATCTTTCAGGGTAATACCCAATGGTTGTCTTTTGGAAATAGGTACTTTTCTGCTGTCTTGATTAATGAGTCCGAAATTAATCCTGATATCGTTTTGGTTAAGGAAAAAAACTTTGCTGGTGCATACCTTCGTTACCCCCTTAAAGCAAAACCCGGCCAGATACTCAATATTAAGCAAAAAATTTTCGCCGGCCCAAAAGATTACAATGAACTTTCAAAACTCAAGGGACTGACTGCGCTGATCGACTACGGAACATTTTCCTTTCTTGCCTACCCGCTTCTTTTGTTGCTGAAGTTCTTTTATACCTATTTCCACAACTACGGGGTTGCCATCATTCTTCTTACTCTGGTGGTAAGGGGACTGTTTTATCCGCTTTCCCTAAAGAGCTATCGGTCCATGAAATCGATGCAGAAACTTCAGCCACAAATTGCAGCCCTTAAGGAAAAGTACAAGGATGACAAGGAAAAACTAAGTCGCGAACAAATAGCCTTGTTTAAGACACATAAAGTCAATCCCGCCGGCGGATGCGTTCCAATGTTAATTCAACTACCTGTTTTTATTGCTCTTTATGCGGTGCTAGCCAATTCAATCGAGCTATTCCACGCGCCATTTTTCGGTTGGATTCATGACCTTTCTAGCAAGGATCCCTACTATGTCTATCCGATACTAATGGGTGTCTCTATGTTGCTTCAGCAAAAACTTACGCCCTCTGTCGGAATGGATCCTATGCAGGTCAAAATGATGTATATCATGCCAGTGGTTTTTACGTTTATTATGTTGAATCTTCCATCTGGTTTAACCATGTATATTTTTGTGAGTACTATTCTGGGTGTTCTTCAACAGTGGGCTATGACAAAAGAACCTCATCGTGACACGGCTGCAGTTGTTTCAGCAAAACCAACCCCAGAAAAGGGATGAGATGGAATGAGGCGACCAAACCTCGATTCCACAGATACTATCTTTGCTCTTGCAACCGGGTCTCTTCCTTCCGCAATCGCTGTTGAGAAACTTGCCGGGCAGAAAGCTCAGCAAATTGCAGAAAAAATTTTCCGACGAAAAGACGGAGCTCCCCACAAGCGTAACGGAGTATCGCTTGGTACCCTCTATGATCTCGACAACAACAAGATTGACCAAGCACTGTTGTTGTCTTTTGTTTCGCCTCATTCGTTTACAGGAGAGGACACCATTGAGTTTCATTGCCATGGTTCACTGGCCATCATAGCAAAACTTGAAGATGTTTTAGTGCAACTTGGAGCCAGGCCTGCTGAAAAAGGGGAATTTTCATATCGTGCGCTCCTCAACGGTAAACTTCTGCCAAATGAAATAGAATCGTTGGGCGATTTGTTTTTGGCAGAGCAAGCAGCGGATCTTGAAGCAATATACGGCAGGAAAGATGATTCCTTGGTGCTGGAGGTGGGACGTATTAGGGATGTCTGCATCCAGTTGCAGGCGTTGTTTGAAAGCTCTGTGGATTTTCCCGAAGAACAAACTGGCGTTACAAATGAGGCCGCACACTGTCTGGATAGGGCTATTCATGGATGTTCATCGATTATCCAAAGATATTCAGCGTTCTCTTGGGGCTCCACAGTTCCAAGGATAGTCATTGCGGGTTCACCCAACGTCGGCAAATCCTCTCTTTTTAATGCGCTTTTGTGCCGCTATCGTTCGTTGGTGCACGAACGGCCGGGCACGACACGAGATGTGGTTGAGGAAGACATTGAAATATCCGGCAGACGTTGGAAGCTTGTTGATACGGCCGGTTTGCACGAGGCAAATGACGGGGTGGAACAAGAGGGAATTCGATTAGGTGAAAAATACTTGTCTGGAAGTGTTTTTTGGCTTCTCGTGGTCGACGGCACTAAGGGAACGACTCAGGCAGACGTGGCGCTGCTCGAAAAATTCGGGCAGAAACCCCATTTGCTTGTTTGGAATAAATGTGACTTGAGTGACTGGACACCGCCCGTCGAGTCGGAGGGAACTGAAAATTTCTTGGCTGTCTCGGCGGTGGCAGGAACTCACCTAGCCGAACTTTCAATAATGCTTGGTGATCTTTTGAAAGAATACCAGCCCCGCCATGAAGGGCCATTGCCTATGGCTACACAGAGAGTGCGGTTGGAGGGCGCATTGGAAGATTTTTTGTGGCTAAAGAGAAACTTGGGGGTTGAGCCACCTGAGATTTTGGCAGAAAGAAATCGAATTCTTATTGGAAAGCTTTCGGGTGTGACTGGGGAGATCCAAGTTGAGGACGTTTTGGACAGGATCTTTCGTGAATTTTGCATTGGAAAATAAGCAATGTTCCACGTGAAACAATTTGATGTTGTTGTGGTGGGTGCTGGACATGCGGGATGCGAAGCTGCCTTGGCTGCTTCTCGAATGGGTCTTTCCACATTGCTTGTAACGCTGGATTCAAAAAAAATTGCTGAAATGTCGTGCAATCCTTCTATCGGTGGCGTGGGTAAGGGGCAGTTGGTTAAGGAAATAGATGCCCTGGGCGGAGAAATGGGGAAAAATGCCGATTTTACGGGCATTCAGTTCAAGAGACTCAACACGAGAAAAGGAAGCGCCGTACAATCTTCACGCTGTCAATCGGACAAACACAAATACGCAAAGAGAATGGCCGGGCTAATCCTTGATCAGCCAAATGTTTCTGTTGTTGAGGGAGAAGTAAAAAATATTTCTGTTGATGGTGCAAGGGTTAGGGGGGTTGAGGTTTTTTGGGAGGCGGGATCCGCAGAGGTCTTGTGTAAGAGTCTCGTCCTTACGACAGGGACCTTTATGCAGGGACTCATGCATTGCGGAGAAATCAAGAGTGCTGGGGGGCGGTTTGGAGAAAAAGCATCCTTAGGATTGTCAGATTGTCTGCGAAAGCAGGGGTTTTCTCTGTTGAGACTAAAAACCGGAACCCCTCCGCGACTCATTCGAAGCTCAATCGATTTTGCTCAGATGGAAGAGCAAACAGGAGACCGTAATCCTCGGAAGTTTAGTGTTTGGAACACAAGGATTGTCTTGCCGCAAGTAAGTTGTTTTTTGACTCACACAAATCAGCAGACCCACAAGATAATTCGGGACAATCTGCATAGGTCTCCTCTTTTTGGTGGGGAGATTAAAGGGATCGGTCCACGCTACTGCCCGTCGATTGAAGACAAAGTAGTGAAGTTCCCCCAGAAAGACCGCCACCAAATTTTTTTTGAACCTGAATCCCTCGACTCCGACTGGGTTTACCCTAATGGTATTTCAACTAGCCTTCCTTCGGATGTTCAAGAGGCGTTTGTGAAAACAATCCCAGGGTGTCAAAACGTCGTATTGGCCAGGCCTGGTTATGCTGTTGAATATGACTGTATTGATCCCAGACAACTGGAAAGAAATTTTGAAGCCAAGAATTTGAGCGGGGTTTTCTTTGCGGGTCAGATTAATGGTACCTCTGGCTATGAAGAAGCGGCTGCCCAGGGTCTGGTGGCTGGGATTAATGCAGCCCTGAGTGTTCGATGTATGCCCCCATTGATCCTGTCTAGGACGGAATCATACATCGGTGTCATGATTGACGACTTAGTCACCTTGGGGGTTAGCGAGCCTTATCGCATGTTCACCTCGCGAGCCGAGTTTAGGCTTTCTCTCAGGGAAGATAACGCCGACATTAGGCTAAGCGAACATGGGTATCGAGTTGGGCTTCTGAAAAGGGAGGACTTTGCGCAAGTGAAACAGCGCAAATACAAGATCGAATGTTTGGGTCGTTACTTGAGAGAGACTCAGTTAATTCCAAATGAAGGCATTCAAAAACAATTGGACCGGTTGGGTTCCCCTCAGTTGTCCGGCCCTCAATCCCTGAATCAACTACTGAAGCGCCCCGAGCTAGGTTTGAATAACATTAGCCAGCTGGCCGCTCTGCCCGGTGAGTTGCAAGTTGATGAAATGTGCGCTGAAACGCTGGAGCTCGAGGTGAAGTATGAAGGGTATATTGAAATCCAAAAGCAGGAAATAATACGTCTTCAGAAAATGCAGCAACTCTCCATTCCAAATGGCGTTGAATATTCCAAAATTGCCGGGCTCTCCACCGAGTTGCGCGAAAAATTGTCTACCGCCAGGCCTAAAACGTTGGCGGATGCCGCCAATATATCGGGTGTTACTCCGTCTGCACTTAGCGCCCTGCTCTATCATGTCAAAAAGAAAAAAGGCCAAGGCAAGAAAGGAAGCCGCCCTGTTACTCCGAGCGCAATTTAGCGAGCATTCTCAGTCTCTGCCGGCGGTGTCCGAACGCGAGCTTGCGCTCTACGAACACCATCATGAATTGCTTCAAAGATGGAGCGCACGGATGAACTTGGTGTCAGCAAGAACTCTTCCCAATGCCTATGCTGTACATTATGCCGATAGCATCCATATTTGCGACATTGCAGCTCCTCACTGCGGTAGCATCCCGGCATTTGATATCGGTACAGGTGCAGGGTTTCCAGGAATTGTCTTTGCAATTAGGAATCCTAATAATGCGATAACTCTTTTTGAAAAGAGCAATAAAAAGTGTCTTTTTCTTCGTGAGGTTATTTCGGAGCTGGGCTTAGGAAATGTAAGGCTTGAACAAGAATTGCCGCAGCATCTTTATAGAGGTGTTTTTTTTGCAAGAGCCACGTTTCCGCCAGCGGAATTTTTCCAGATATTTAGAGGGCGTGGTGTGACCGGGAGTTACTTGGTTGTTAATACGGGCGGAAAAAGTGAGCCGGTCAATGCGCCACACGATTTTGTAGAAAAAGAAAATCGTCTGTATGTGCTTCCAGAAGATTTTGGACGCAGAAGGGTCCAGATTTTCGGATATGTTCCACGTGAAACAAAAACCAACTAAAACTGTTTCACGTGGAACACAAAAAGATATAGC
>JACQOU010000121.1 GCA_016207775.1 Deltaproteobacteria bacterium | reverse complement strand
TCTTTACTCTGATCGATCTTAAAGGGGGCCTGGAGTTTCAGCTATTTGAAAATGTAAAGCGGGTGAGCGTGCGAGGTGATATTGCTTCTGCCATTGGTGAGCTTAAGGAACTTGAGGAAGTCATTGCCAAGCGTTTTGCGCTTCTCAAAGCCAATAAATGCAAAGACATTGCACAGTACCTGCAGAAACCAAAATTGCAGTGCGTGGGCGCAGATGGAGTTCCCGCGGACATCCCTCTTAACCGCCACATCATTGTTGTCGACGAAGCAGCTGAACTTTTTTTGACGAACTCACTTGCTAATCCTGATGACGTAAGAAAAGCAAAAGAAATTCTTAGTCGCGTATCCCGCCAGGGAAGAAGTCTTGGCATTCATCTCATTGTTGCAACCCAACGCCCCGATAGCCGCGCTCTTGACCCCCAAATCAAGGCGAACCTGCCCGGCATTTTATCCTTCCAAATGGCAAACGACACTTCCAGCATCACCGTTCTTGGAAATGGCAGAGCGACAGACCTTCCCCCAATCCCTGGTCGTGGCCTCTACAAAAACAGCTTCGACATGGTGGAAGTCCAAACCCCATACCTACCGTCTGAAAAAGCGGAGGAACTTTTGGAGCCGTACGGCATGGAAAAACCAGTCGAAAAACGTACCCCGCCTGTGGAAAACCAGGCCGTTGCCGAGCCTACTGCCGACCCCATTGAACGGCCAGGCTTTCCCGAGAAGGAGCAAAAGTGAATCTGTTAGATAAAAATATTTGTCTTTCTCTTTGGAAATGGAAGCTGCTTAGTACTGCAGCCCTAACAGAGATGTACTTCGAGCATCTTGCTCCTTGTACTGCTTATAAGAGGCTTTGGTCACTGAAAAGAGGTGGGCTTATTCAGCATGTGCCTGTGGATTGGAAAAAGATCGATCGACGTTTCTTGTGGGCTCTAACCAGAAAAGGCTTTAACTCTATCCGTGAATTTCTTCCCAAACTGAGGAATGACGCCTTTCGTTCCGAAACAATCGATCACGATCATCTGGTATCCGCTATTCATATTGGCGAATGGCTGAAAGGGATCCCAGCTGGCTGTGCTCTTTTTTCGGAACAGCAGTTAAGATGCCTTTACCGAGACCAGTACCCCGACTGGGTTCCGAACGTAGATATTCACCGGCCGGATGGCTATTGGCGTACGCTGGTAAATGGTAAGCGCGCAACCGTTGCCCTTGAGGTCGAGCTAACCCGAAAATCCGGACCGGATTATAGGGGTATTGGCCTGTTCTATTCCAAGCGGGACAAACTATTTCGAGTCATCTGGGTCGTTAAAACGATAGCTACTGCCACACATATCCAAAAAGAGATTAGGATTGTGGACTCTGAAAACTATTTGATCCACGACTTCATTCTTCTTACCCACTTTCTTGAAGAAAGTTGGGGTGCAAAGATTGTCATGGGGCGCGATGAAGGCCTTCCCATGGCTGCATTGTTCTGTCCACGCGAAGAAAAGTCGCGGAAATATATTTCTTCGACTTTTCTTCTGAACACTTTAAAAAGCCCTCACATGTCAAAGTCTTGCGCATTTTCTTCAAAAATTAAAACGAGTGAGGGAGTAGGGTCTTCTACCCTACTCAGTCCCTCCCCAAACGAATCATCTGTAAGGCCTGCAACCAACAAACCGTTAAACCAAACCTCAAATACCAAAGGAGCATGGTTTGAAGACTAAACTGATAATCATTGCCATTTGTATCGTAGTCAACGGCTGTGCCTCTATAGAACAAAGTATCGGGCTTGGAGCCACCGTTGTTGGAGCCATCGGCGTTGGGATGGGTACCGCCGCCGGTGGTAATGTCCGAAGTGCGCTTGTTGGACTTGGGGTGGGCGCTGTTGTCGGATCTGCAGTAGGATACCTCGCCCATCGCGATCGGCATGAAAAAGAAACATACCTTAAACTCGTATCCAAAAACAATGAGGTCTCTAAAACACCGTCTCTTACTGCTCCGGAAGTAAGGCGAATATGGGTACCGGAAAAGATTGAGGGATCGAAATACATTGATGGTCACTACGAGTTCATTCTGGAGCGAAACAGCGTCTGGAGTCGGTAAGTGAAATGAGCCGTTTTTAGAACAATAAAAAAGGGGGAAAAGATGAGGTTAATGAAATCAGAGAGAGTAAAAAATGGGGCATGTCGGTTAGCAGTAGGAACGCTCACCGTAAACATCCTTATAGGGCTAGCTACCGTCCTTATTAGCGCATGCGCGGATGAAGTGCCACGCGGGCCGTCTGGTCCCCCACCGTCAAAAACTGAGGCCTACTACTCAGGAGAAGGGGCACTTTCCGCAACGGTAAACACGTTGCCACTTCCCAACCAATACCAAGTGGTTCTTCGCTGGGCCGAAAATCCAAATGCTGTTGCCTGGGTGGTAAGCCGAGCGGAAAAAAATGATTTGGGGCCGCTTCAACTTGTGACCCTTGAAAAAGATATCCTGACTTTTACCGATGAAAAAATTAAAGGCGGGCAAACCTACCGGTATCTTCTTACCTGCCTGGAGCACGAGCAGTACAGAAAGGTAACGGAAATTGCCCTAACCATTCCTCTTGATATGGAGCTTAGTACTTCCGAGCCCATTACCGAAATTAGGGGTATCAATCGTCTGTTCATTAAAAAAGCAATCACAAGTAACGGGGAGCCTCTTACCATTGATGTTAATCAAATCATCACCAAAGTG
>JACQOU010000109.1 GCA_016207775.1 Deltaproteobacteria bacterium | reverse complement strand
TCTCTACGGTGAGTGTGACCCAATCATCAAACGCCTGTTGCATTTCATGAACGTTACGGATCGAAAAAATCGCAGGCATTCCACCGTGATCGAGATACTTAACAAGATGTCCGCGCTCAACGCGTGGCAGTTTTGAAAATGGGTCCAAGAGCCTGATTCTTCTTGGGGGAAGGTCCAAGGTCTCCGAAAGGCTGAGCGGGAATACACGTATCCGACTCATTCGGCCCGTCAACGATTCAGAAACGTGCGTCATCTTGGAAAATTCAGTTGATCCCAACAGTAGAAACTTTCCGGGGGTTCTTTTCTTGTCTACTTCATACTTAATGGCATCAAATATCTCTGGCACTTTTTGTGCTTCGTCGATAATGAGTGGGGCCGATTCTTCATACCTCAAGAGAAAAGTTTCTGGATTGGTTGTTGCAAAATCGCGTGTCACCAGCCGATCGAATGTCTCATAGTGCGCTCTTTGCAGGCTCTTCGGCAGAAGCTCTCTGACCAAAAAGCTCTTTCCACATTGCCGCACCCCCTGAAGTGTTACAACAGGGGAGAAACGCAGCTTTTTTGAAAGTGTCGTAACTACATGTCGGTTTCTTGTGTGCGCCATTGATTCCCCATAGTCGTTTCAATAACTTAAGATAATTAGATCATTCCAAATATAAGCAGTCAATGTAAGAAATTGGAATGGTATTGCATTGCGAAGCGGGATAGCACCCATCTGATTCTTTCGAAGGCTTACCCAGAATGCGTTACTATAGAGGTCCTTATTGTGTTTTGGCTGGAAAATAATACTTTTGATTTTCTGGAAAATTAAAAGTACCATTTTATTGTATGTACAGACGCCTTCTTAAACTTCCGCAACAACCCAAGCGCAGTTTTTTTCTTTGGGGCCCCAGACAAGTGGGAAAAACCTTTCTGTTGGAGCACACGTATCCACAGACACCCCTCATTAGTCTGCTTCTTAGTGAGGAGCTCGCTCAATTCAAGGTGAGACCAGGCCGTCTGCGGGAGCGTATGCGTGAGTTGAACACGAAATTTGTACTCATTGATGAGGTCCAAAAGGTTCCAGAGCTTCTGGATGAAATTCACTATTTGATTGAGAAAGAACACATGGTTTTTGGCCTGTGCGGTTCGAGTGCGCGTAAATTAAAAAAGACACATGCCAACCTATTAGGGGGACGTGCTATTCGGCATGAACTTTTCAGCTTGACCTCTTTCGAGCTAGGAAAGGAGTTTGATCTTGTGCGTTTTGTAAATAGAGGCGGATTGCCCGCCGTCTACCCGGATGCCCAGTACCGTCAACTGCACAAGGCTTACTGTTCAGATTATTTGAAAGAAGAAATCTTCGATGAGGGATTGGTCCGCAAGCTTGCCCCTTTTTCACAGTTCTTGGAGTTTGCCGCGCTTAGCGATACGAAAGTGCTGAGCTTTGAAACGTTTGCAAGGGATACAGGAGTTTCGGGGCCGACGATTCGAGGGTATTTTGATATTTTGAACGATACGCTGATTGGACGCTACCTGCCTGCATATGTCCACCGACCAAAAAGAAAAATCGTAACCTCACCGAAATTTTATTTCACAGATCTTAGCGTTGTTAATTATTTTGCACAGCGTGGAGAGATTCAGTCCCGTTCAGAACTTTTCGGCAAAGCGTTTGAAAATTGGGTACACCACGAGCTTACAGCCTTTCTTTCCTACTATGAACGTAGTGAGCGCCTCTCCTATTGGAGGGTGCACCAGGGACCTGAAGTCGATTTTATTGTGGGTTTTATGAAAGTCGCAATTGAAGCGAAAGCGACCAGTAATGTGCATATGGATCACTTAAAGGGTTTAAGAGAGCTAGCAGTATGTTATCCAGAATTGAAGAACCGCTACGTCATAAGCCTCGAATCAAGCTCTCGCCGTACCGACGACGGCGTTACTATCCTCAGCGTTGGAGACTTCATTAAACGACTCTGGTCCGAAAAACTTTTTTAAGGGGCCCTGCCAGCAGAAAATCGCGCCATGAAATAGCCTCAACCCCTAAACGGGAGACATCTGGTGAAGAAACGTTGTCACAGACAACGAGCGGACGAAACGTTGGAAACCGTCGTGTAAATTCCATCAGGCCCTTAATATCCGAACTGGATATTATTCCCGTTTTTACTTCAATCGCCCATTTTCCCCAGCTTCCTTCTAAAACGCCGTCCACTTCAAGCGGCTCTTCACGCCAATAACCGACCCGCTGTCCGCTGTTCCAGGCATGCGCAAGGCATGCGTTTTCAACCCAGGCTCCAAACCTTGCCTGCTCAGAGTGCTCATCTGGAACCCACCGTGGATCAACAACAGCTAAAAGCGCCTGACTTAGCGTAACAAGTTTGGGCGGAGAGCTACGCCGCCGCGCCGGCCTGGGTCCATACTTGCTAAGCGAAGCAACCAAGAACGCTTCCTCAAGAAGAGCCAAGTAATGCGCGATGGTTTCAAGCGCGCCCACGTCCTGTAGCTGGCCTTGTATTTTTTGCAATGAAACGATTTGAGCAGGCGAGGATGCGCACACGCTAAAAACCTGCCGCAGCAGCGCTGGCTTGCGAACGTTAGCAAGCGCCAGAATATCGCGACCAATCGCTGGCTCCAGAATCGCATCACGCACGTAGGCTGACCACCGTCTCTGATCAGTGCGGTAGCCAAATGCCCCAGGATAAGATCCCAGTCGAACAAAAGAGTGTACGGCATCCTCAGGTGTAACACCGAAGATGTTACAGAGGGAGGAAGCAGGCCAATGCGTGAGAATAATGCGCTCGAAGCGGCCAGCAAGACTCTCTCGGGAACCCACCCCGATATGAAGAGCCGATGATCCGGTCGCCACTATTTGAATGGGAATCTTTTTCCTGCGAATGCGATCCCACTCGCCTTTGATGCGGGCTGCCCAATCGTGAATAAGGTGCACTTCATCGAGCAAGACGATGGCAGTATTCTCCCTGGGTGCAATGTTCTCAGCTTGAGCCCATAGCCTTTCCCAAAAGCCAGGTAACGCCGCTTCAGGGCCGTCAGCAGCGGCATAAATTGCGGATTGTCCGAATCGCTCTGCGAGCTCAAGTAGCAGCGTTGTCTTACCCACTTGGCGTGGGCCAGCGAGCAGCTGTATCCGTGATGGTGCCCGTTCGGCTACACGCTTGATGAGCAAATCCCGGCACTGAGAATAGTTCAATTTGTAATCATCAAAAACCATACTCTAATAATTATTAGACTACAGTTTATAATGCAAGCTCTTAAGTTAGTGCTGTAG
>JACQOU010000108.1 GCA_016207775.1 Deltaproteobacteria bacterium | reverse complement strand
GGTTCACCCACCACCAGCACGTTCAGTTTTGAGATGCGATCGAGGACTTCTTCAATTTTTTCCGTTCCGCCAGCCTTGAGTGCCACTTCAATTGCCTGCTGCTGCTCATCCGTCCAGGGGGCAAAGAACTTGTTGATCAGAGTGGACGAACTGAAGGTTTCATCTTCAGTAAATACAAGCTTTCCCCCGCCCGCCTTGACGGCGTTTTCTTCTTCGTAAATGCCGCCCGTCACATCGCGAGCCTTATCCTTGTAGTCTGGGCCTTTAACGTAATAATCGGGTCGTAAAGCTGAGATGACTTGAACCGCTGTGGGAAAAGGGCTGATGGTCACGTAGTCAACCACTTCCAAGGCGGCGACCATCGAGGCTCTCACCAACTCGCTGAAATACGGGCGATTGGGGCCTTTATTCACGAACTTGTCTGCCGTGATCGTGACTATAAGGATATCTCCAAATTTTTTTGCCGATTCAAAATAAACGAGATGGCCGCCGTGCAGCACATCGAACACTCCGTGGCAATGCACAACTTTTGCCTGCGGATTTTTATTGCGTACAAGCCTCAATCCTTGCAGATCGACAATTTTTCGGCTGCGTTTAATTTCGTCCATTCGGCTGCTTCCTCGGTAAGCCGATAATTAAACAGGTTTTTTGAGCCTTTGCAAGCGGAGGTTCGCTTTAGCGTCCGCGCAACTTACCGCGGGTCGCTCTGTTTGCGCCAAACGGAGAAATATTCCAATTTATTGGATTGGGCGATGGATTCGACAAGCAGCTTGGCCTTTATTCTAAGCACATCCTTAAGGGTTCGTTCGACAAAATCCTTGAAGGAACGTGAATCCCATACATGCACATGCTCTTTTCGTCTGCGAACGTGTGAGAGGGTTTGCTGCAACAGCTGTTCGGTTTCAAATACTTCGGGGTGGACGCCTCGCAAGAAATCGAGATAGTGGTCCTCACTTGCTTCTGTAACCCCCGCATTAAAGTCTTGAAGCAAATGTTCAAAGGGAGTCAAAGTCCTTGCCTTATCAAAAGTGAAATCCTTGTCGGGAGCAGAAAGGACCAGTAATCCCTTCTTTTTGGTGAGGTTGAAAAGTTGTTCCAAAAAACGGATCGGATTAGCGACATGCTCGATAATATGGTTGGCAATAACAAAATCGAATTGTTTCCCCACAGCAGCTCTTGCGTCCTCACAATCCAGGTCCACCACCCAATCAACTTCGACCATCTGGTTGGCATCCACTTCGGGAAAAAGCCCAACAGCCACTTTCTTGGACATGCAATCCAAGTAGCGAACATGGCACCGGGTTGGAAGGTGGGCTGGCTGATGGAGAGCGCCAATTTCAATTCCTTCCCCTTTCAGTAGTCGGTATCCCTGTCCTCTATGTCTAAGGTTGCTGGGAACGCTATGAGGAGAGGCAAACCGAGGAACCCAATTGTGATACAATTTCCTCGCTTGTTGCCAGATAAGGGTATTTTTAAACTTTTCCATGCGTCACCGCCGCACGTGGGTTACAAAAAAGCAATACACAAATCAATAGGGCGCAACCTGATACCACAAGACACAGGTTAAACAGTGGATCGTGGTAGACCATCTCAATGGAGTGATTACCCGCCGGTAAGAAAATCCCCCGAAAGGCAACATTAGCTCTCAGTATCTGGGTTTGTTTTCCGTCCACAGTAGCACGCCACTTGGGATAATAAGTGTCGCTTATTATCAAGAATCCGGGTGTGCGCAACCGAGCAAACATTAGAACACTCTGAGTATCGTAAGACCTCACTTCCACGGTGCCCACATCTTGCTCAGTATCCAAGTTGGCCGGCAGGGGGAAAAAGTCGTTGGTTGTAACCACTGCTTCCTTTGCAACATCGAATGTTTTTTCGCTCATCAATTGAACCGCGTCTTTGTCATTCAACACTTGCGTGACTTTTCCCACGACAAAAGCGCGTGGCAAGACGGAACGATTTTCGTAAATTCTTATATCATTCGAGTAAACAAGCTGAAGTTCAGGTGTGCGTTCCAGCTCTACGTGCGTAGAATCTTGTGGCACCAAAAGATACTTAATATTTGCCAGGTTCAAATAACGGGAAAATCGGCCGTTAGCATCGGTTAGTTGCAAAGACACTTCGCCCCCTGCCATGCGATCCCCGGTATCTGCACAAACAAAAGTTCGGATGTACCGGGCATAATGGGGAAGCCACAAGGCATTCATCCATCGGATATCGTCAATCCCAAACGCGCTGGAGTAGGGAGGATACAGCACTCCATCTAGCCCTAGGATGCGAAAGGGCGGCGATTCTTTTTTCAGAAAACCAATGTATGGGGCAGGGAGAAAGGGATCCCATCTGAGATTTCGCGTCCTCTGATGCGAACAAGCTAATTCGAGGATTAGCAGAATGGTCCAGCTAATAGTGCAGCTTTGATGAGATATCCGACGGGTTAAGCCAAGTAGAGTAACAACGATAAAAGCGAAAATCCAAAAAAAGCCCAGTAAAATGCGTTTTATCGAAGAGCCGATACTCAGAGAAATAAAAATATCGCGTTGAAAGGCAAGGATTACGGCTAATCCAATTCCAAGGGCCAAAACAATGAGAAAAGTTTTCCGAAGTGTAATGGCCCCAGAAAAAAGCTTTTGGGCACCAAAAGCACTGAGAACACAGAGACAGAGAGCAAACTCCGGTTGCAAGTAACGTGGCAGGTTTATTCGATTGAAACCAGGCAGGTAGCCCAACCAACTTCCTGGAGGAAGCCCGATCAATTTTAAAAAACAAAATAGGCCGAACAGAGTAAAAAACCATTCAACCCGGTTCCACTTCTTTCCTGAAAGTGCTAGCAGCACCAGTATCGATGGGATAACCCCATGCCAGCCTGTGAACCAACTCCCCACTTCCGGTTTGGCGTAAGAGTAAAGAAACGGAATGATCACTCCCGGCCAAAGCAGTGGGTTCAAAGCCCAATGTCCAATACTGATTCCGCGTTGATGTTCAGCTTGAAGAACAAAATCGGTGGCAGGCAAAAGAAGAATTGTTCCTGTTCCAAGACCCAACATCAAGGAAGTACTCAAATGGGAGAACCTGGCTTGCACAGTTGAGCAATTTTGTAAGTCTGAAGGAGGAAAGAAGATTCGAAACAAACCGTACAATCCGAGGGCTAGCAAAGCGGGTATCAGGGCTGCCGGGTATCCGCAAAGAAAAATACTTCCCAAGAACAGAGCAAGACAGGAAACAGTTCGCCGGTTAGGCTTTCTGGCGATTTTTTCGATGAGATACAAGCCTATAGGCAGGGTCGCCTGACAATCGATAAATGAAAACGGCGCAAATAATGCCAGGCATCCCGTCAGCATGAAGCTGCACGCACCCACACAGGAAGCTAAAAGCTGCAACTCCAATAGCCTGAGATAAAGGTACATGAAAAATCCGCCTAAAAAGAGCAACAGAAGGATATGAAGGTCAAATGCAAGCGGATGTTGGAACAGTTCAAAAAGGACTCGAGTAGGAAAAAAAGGAGAAAGTTGCAGATTATGGGCAAGAGGGGTCCCCATCATCTGGTGCGGGTTCCAAAGTGGCCACCGGCCCCTGCGGATCTCTGATGATACTTTTTTATTTTCTGCAAGAATTTGCCAGCCGGAGCCTGCAGGGTCATGTCCAAATGCATCGATGTCAGCTCGTGGTGCATCCTTCGGATACCCGTACGGACCCGTGTCCATTACACCCGGAAGCGTTTGAGCACTTTGAAAAGTATGCCCAGCAAAAATAACTGGCCAAAAGGCAATTGAAAGGCCAACCAACAGGGTGAGCGTTACGATGGTTTGCTCATTAAAATAGTTTTTAAACCGTAAGAACAAGTTTTGCAGGTTATCGAACTAGCCGCAAATCGACAATGTATTTTGAGGCGTCCCATGCCGTCCTTGACCATCCGGACCGCATTGGATACAGAATTTGAATTGCACAGGATCATTTTTGAATTTTCTTACTAAATATAAGAGTCACGTTCTTTCCGCCTGTCTTGTGCTGTCCATTCCGTTACTCTTCCACTACGATCTCATCTTCCAGGGACGCTCCTTCGAAAGTCGGTCTACCTGGTACAGCGCAATCTGCGGACAATTGATGGCGAGCCAATTTGAGAAACCCGTTACACAGGGCTTTATGCTTTTGGATCCGGGAACGAGCTTCATTTATAATGAGCCGCTGGCCCATTACATTCAAAAATCGATCTACAATGGCCGTATTCCTTTCTGGTCTTCAGAGACCGGATTAGGCACCCTCATCGCTACGAATGTACAAGTGGGAATGTGGTTCCCACTGCATTGGATTCAGTATCTTATTCCGGGGCCATTGGGCATCGACCTGACTTTGCTTGCGAAACTCATCGCTAGCTTTCTGCTTATGCTAGGGTGCCTGTACAAAGGTTTAAAATTTCCGAAAGTGGCTGCCTTGTGTGGGGCCGTTGTCTATGCCTATACCGGTCATAACCTTCTTAAAATCAATCAGCACAGCGCAAACGTCTATGCGATATTTCCACTCTATTGGTGGGCATTAATTGGAATACATAGTGGAACCAAGTGCTCGTGGACCGTGCCTACCCTAGCTTTGTCTAGTGCTTGTCTGGTTGCTGCGGGCTTTCCCGAAACAACGCTAGCGGCATTTTATTTCGGTATTTTTTACAGCGTGTATGCATTCATCGCGGTCCGTTCTGTTCCGCTTAAGCAAGCGGCATTTCATTTGCTCATGGGCTATTCAATCGCTTTATTGTTTTCGGCGCCGATCCTTCTGCCGCTTCATCAGGTTCTGGGATATTTGCCGGAAGGATACAGGAATGGAATTGGAAGAGGACTTCCGCCTTTGGCACAATGGTTTTGGAACTTTATTTTCCCGATCGATGGTAGATATGGAGATGTCAGTCACCCAGGGTGGCTGGGTCTTGTGCCATTATCCGTTTGCATTCTCGGGATTTGCTTCTCCATAAAAAAAACTAGACTAGTCTTTTTCCTCGGTTTCATTTTTTCAGTCTATTTTTTGCCCCTCATCCAAGTGGGGTGGGCAACGGAAGCAGTATACACTTTGCCCTTCGTAAATATTGTTCGCTATTACCGTGATTTCTCACTTTTTTTGTGGATCCCCGTTTCTGTTTTTTGTGCTTACGGGACCTTAGCATTATGTGAGGATGCCAAACCAAGCAGAAAATTTATTATTTCTGTTCTGCTGACCGTAGTACTTGTTTTACTGGGATACGCGGCACTGCCGTTCGAGGAAAAACGACTTGTCTGTCAGGCATTCTCTTCTTCAAAACGGTATTTATGGTCTTGCAGCCTTTTTGGCATCTATGTTGTTGTATGCGCTTACCTGCTTACCCGGAAACCGGTTGCTTGCAAGAAACTATATTTCACAACGTTCATTTTCGTTGCCGCAGCTATTTTTTGTCTGATTCCAAGGAATAAGCCGCCCAGACAATCGATGGATTTGGAACGCATTCGCTCGCTTGATTTTGGACCCACGCTGCGGGTAGCTAAATGGGATCGATTCGCGGGACTGGGCCTTGAGTGTCCCGCTCAGATAACAGCCATCTTCGGTTTAAGCGGGTTGCTTAATGTCGATCCTTTAAATCCTATTCGATACACGGATTTTATGGCGACATTATTTCAATGTAGGGACAGCATTTGCATTGCGGGGCTTGATGGCAGTCGCACTAAACCACCCTTACTGGCTTGGAAGCTAGCGGCCGTTCAATACTTCCTTGTCATGGATGACTTGGCAAAAACACTTTCTTCAGTGGGCAATCCATTACATATCGAGCCAATCGTTGTGGCTGCTCCGGGCGACCCATCCATTGTCCGAAATGCCGGTGCATTGCCTCGCGCCTTTACAGTGCAACAGTGCAGAATATTTGGAAACCATCGTGACCTTCAGCGGGAACTTGCGCAACTGAGCCAGGTTCCGCAAGGCGTATGGTTAGATGAGGGGGGAGAAAAATTGCCGGCCGACGTCTACCATCTATGCAACAAAACAAACACCTTATCGCAGCGTGGAGAAGTAGAATTCCAAGAATTTGAGCCAGAAACAGTCCGAATAAAAGCCCAAACTGAAAGCAACTCGATCCTGGTATTAATGGATCTGCACCATCCTGATTGGACCGCAAAAATCGACGGAAAACCCAGTCCCATTTTTCCGGTCTTCGGCGTTTTCCGTGGTGTCCTGCTGCCTAAAGGCATTCATCAGGTAGAGTTCCGTTATATTCCAAAACGTTTTTATGTCGGGTGCATGGTTGCGCTCGTAGGACTTATACTATGCGGGCTTCTAATCTGGTTTGGGCGCAGCGTAAAGTGGTCCACTTTTTTGGGTTTCGGTAGTAGGACGGGTTAGGCCAGTTTATATTGCTTAAGTTTTTTGCCTAAAGTAGATTGCCTGTAATGATTCCAGCTTTTGATTTAAGTGAAGAACTTTCCAACTTGCAGGGTGAGATCCACAGCGCTTTAGGCTCCGTGCTGCGTTCCGGTCATTTTATCAATGGGCCTTCTGTCAAAGCGCTCGAACGGGAGCTTGCAGACTATTTAGGCTGTTCGCACGCTATTGGTGTTAATTCGGGTACGGATGCGCTAGTACTTGCTTTGCGAGCCTTGGGGGTGGGTGAGGGGGATGAGGTTATTACAACCCCTTTTACGTTTTTTGCGACAGCAGAGGCGGTTGACCTTGTGGAAGCTACGCCAGTCTTCGTAGACATTGATCCAGTCACCCTAAATATTGATTCTGCACTCGTTGAAAGGGCAATTTCGCCGCGAACGAAGGCCATCATTCCCGTTCATTTGTTCGGCTATCCTGCAAACATGACATCGATTAGTGCAGTTGCCAAAGCCCATGGTCTTCATATTGTGGAGGACGCCGCTCAGGCGTTTGGTGCGCAGTGGAATGAAAAAAAAGTGGGAACAATGGGTGATGTGGGAACCTTTTCCTTTTATCCGACGAAAAATTTGGGTGCATATGGCGATGGCGGCTTAGTGGTCACCAATGATGCAAGTCTCGCCGAAAAGGTTCGGGTGCTGAAGGATCATGGAGCCAGTCGAAAATATTTTCATGAATTCATTGGCTGCAACTCAAGGTTGGACGAGATTCAGGCGGCTATATTGAGGATCAAGCTACCTCATGTAGATTCGTGGAATGATAAGCGCCGGGCGGCTGCTGCACGGTATAGCGAAGCTTTGAGTAACCTCAAAGGTATTGAATGTCCCACCGAGGCGGCAGGCGCAAAGCATGTCTATCACCAATACACCGTTCGTATTCAAAACGGCCAGAGGGATGCTGTGCGGATGCGGCTGAATGAGATGGGTGTGGGGAGCACCGTCTATTATCCGACTCCCCTGCACTTGCTTCCTGTCTACCGTGCCAATCACGTTAGGCTTCCCCGGGCAGAAAAAGCTGCCTCCGAGGTGCTTTCGCTGCCCATATGGCCTGGTATTAAGCCAGAAACACAAGTTCGAGTGGCGGAGGCTTTAAAATGCGCTTTATCGTCCTAGCACTAGCACTTTTTTGTGTGGTCATGCTTGCGGGTTGTACTCATACGCGAGTGAAATTCTATCACGACTTGATTAACCCACTGGTGGGGTCTGCGACAAAAGAAAAAATGAACTCTCTGCTCGGTAGTCCTACCTGGTGCAAGCAGGAAACGTCTTTTGAACAATGCGAATACCGAACCTCGCGCGGAAGAAGTGAGCCTGTGCCCGCTATACACCGCCAGCACGAGTCTATGGGGCCTGATCTTTCACCCTATGATTACTTTGATGTGTTGCATTTGTTTTATGACGATACAAAGACCCTCAGGGAGTGGTCTCCTATCGTCATCCAGCAGTGAGCAGGATGATGCCTACTGCACTTTCACCGCTTCCGTGCGTGCAATCTCAGCAGGCGTAGCGTTTCGGTCTGTAAAAATCCTGACTTGGATTCCTTCTTTGTCCAGTTGCTCCTCGGCAATTCCTTTGTTTAACTGCCAGCCTGTATCCGTGCGGCAAATGTAGGATCGATCAAATTGAGACAGATCTTTGACATCGAAGTTGCACGGCAAGTATTGCTCCCCTTTTCGGAGCATTTGAACAGAAAACTTGAATCCATCGGCATTGATCGCCTGCCAGGGAAGTTCGTAAGTGCGGTTAATCTCCTGCGACTGTCCGTTTCCTATTGGCCAGTACTGGCCGCTTCCCGGTAACTCAAGTTTTGATCCGCTTGGAAAAATGATTTCCAGCTTCACATTGGAGATGGGATCGGACGAGCCGCTATTTTCCATGTTGTACCGTTGCACCGTAATGAAGGTTCGATAGGGTCCGCTCGGTATAACCGGTGCGGGTGCGCTGGCCTGCCCTTGTCCCTCTGTCACTGTTTGTGCCTGAGGATATTGCCCAGCAGTGGCGGGTGAACTTGTGCCTCCAGCTGCAGTCGGGGATGTTTCCACTGTGGTAGGCGTGCTGGGAGTGTTTGACCGGCCCAGGAAATAGATTCCTAACACTGCGATTACCGCAACTCCGATTCCAATTTTTGTAAAATTCGAGTTCATGTGTGTCTCCTATGTCTCTGACTCAGGTTTTATCAATACTCGTCCCGGTGCCGGGCTCTCGTTCGAATGGGCTTTGGTGTCACCTGGCCGCAATAATTTTTTGATTAAGCGGACATTGGTGGTCACTGGAGGTACGTGCTGCCCTTGCCCTTGGGCTGGACCATTCTTATCTCCTGACATTTGTGGAGAGGGAGAGGGACTGGGTGCGGGCTGTGTGGAGATTAAGTTGGATTGTTCGATTTCATATAGCTTAATCGTCGGTCTATCGGCATCCAATGCCACCTTCAAAAAACGAATTTTACCGTCGTATGAGGGTGGCTCCTGAAAAAGTGCGTCCAGTTTGTCACTGTAAGCTACCCCAAAATTAACACCCGGGATGGTTCCGACCGAATCGGTATAATCAAAAACGTGGACCGGAATGTTACGTTTGTTCAGAAAGGCTACGCGCAGTCTTGATTTCTTGTTGCGAGCATAGCGATCGTCCTCGGGGTACCCAACGACGATATCGTGAGGGTAATCCACCTTCGCGCTGTCTTCACCCTCCCAGCGTGGAGCTATCTTAGAAATTGCCGAAGTTCCATAAGTCGTTTCAACGTTATAGGAGAGGTATTTATTGTCCTCTACTTGAAGCAGTCTTTTCGATGTGAAACTGTCAACGAGTTTATTAAAGAGCCTGGTTCGCTCTTCTTCCCTAAGGGCCGAGAGCGGAGTGTCTTTGCCCCTCAATTCATCCAAAAGCAATCTGGTTTCCACCGTTTGACTGCCAGTCGGTGCAGGAGGAACGGGTTGCTTGTCTTTTCCACCTCCACAGCCTCCGCCAATGGATGCAGTCAGTGTCCCAAGAAAAATCAGGTAGGCCACAAATCTCTGTTTATTAGATAAATTTCGAACCACGAATTCCCCCAAACTGTGAACCCTCTCTCTGAGCGTCACAACTGGCTCGGTTGCTCTCTAGCAATCTTCATTCCATTGGAAAACGGCTTGAGACAGAAGGCAGAGTGCCTCTCAGAGGAACGGTTTAGGGCATTCATAGCGACAATTTGCGTCTCTTTTGAGGGGCGCTGTCAGTTTCCCAGGCACTGCACCCACTGGTTACCAGGTGGCATAGGTCTTGTAAGAAATAGACCCGGAGGTAGGGAGGATCTGGATGGGACGCCCTTTTTGGGAGCTAAGAGTGCAATGAAAAATCAGAGCTTGAACACTTCGGCATGGAGGCAGCTTGTCTTTATTGCAACAAGCGCTCTTTTCGTCTGCTTCACCGGTCACACCTCTTCTACCTCCACTCATTCGCTAGATCGTGAATTGGCTTCTCGAGCACTTCCTGTGTTGAGGGAAACTCGCGATCAAGGTGAAATTCTTAATAATTATCCCCAATACCTTTGGTTCGTCCTTGAGATCGGTAAAGATGTTGATCCGAAAACGGCCAGCCAACTCAATACTCTCTATCAATCCATGCGGAAAAAGAATCGTGAAGCGGCCGCGAATTTTCTGAAGGGTCTGCGCTTCGAAATCGTCCAAAAGGCAGACTTTATGGGGGCTTAACCGGCGCAATTGACGACAAACCATACTTAAATCAGTCGATGGGTGAAACGAGTTCTGGTCATTTGGCTGCATGAGGCCGATGAGCAGCTCTTTCGTCAAAGTGCACAGCTTGTTCGGAAATAAATCTTATATTATGCGATCCGACGCGTTAGAAATAGGGGTGGAACAGAAGACTATGTCACCTTTAATATTGGTTCGTGCTCAGGGTCGATCGCTAGCAGTAATTCAGTGAGCTTTTCCACGGTCGGAACGGACTTTCCTTGTTCATATCTTGCGTAGGCATTTGGAGACGCTACCTTCAGGCGGTTAGCGACCTCTTGCAGAGTCAAGCCATGAGATGATCGCTGCTGCTTAAGCATGAAGGCAACAAAGACTTTTGTATTATTTGCTCCAACCGTGAAAGTATTGTCATCGCCCGGGAGCACCTTCACTTTAAATCCTTTGCTCTCCACGGCCAGCTCAATTGCATCCTTGATCATTAAGAACGCATCTTGCTTTGATTTTCCTTGCGTGCAAATGCCAAGTATAGGCACCTCGATATGCCAATACTTATTCTTTTTACCGTCTGGTTTCAGCCAAAATCCTTCAAATCTCATTTTTTACTCTCCTTTGCTCGCTTCAAGATAGTCCTGGCGGTTATCTCATTAATTTCCTGGTGGCGAGGAATCGACTCTACCTTCTCCCCATTAGTCCAAATCTCGTGGCTACCACCTTGCCTTTTCAAATACCATCCCAGGGTACGTAGTTGCTTGACGAGATCGCGATATTTCACAGAAGTAAGTTTACACGTTTACGTGTAAAAAGCAAGCTCTTATTCATTGGCATGCCCCGGGCCTCCCTCCTTATTGATGACGGTGCGGGACACGCAGACTATTATTGTAAAAGACAAGACGCTGCCGGAGCGTGAGCCGAAGCAATTCCGTTGGTTCGAGCTTTATCGACGAGATCGCTTTGGCTCACGCTCGCAATGGCAGCAGACCAGTTACAAGTTTTTTTTCTCGTTGAGGCGGGCCTCAAGGGTAATCTGTCTCATGGCTTTGACAGCTTCCGTACTAATCTTGATCACCACGCTAAGCACAAGAAAGCTGTGCACATTTCTTTGTGCTTATTTCGTATGCCAGACCCTTGTCGACATGGTTTTCGGTGTGTTTGGGTAAGTACTGTGTTCGTCATCATCCGTGGCTCGTGGCTCGCCGCTTGCATTCTAAGCTGACGGGGGTACTCGCCATGATGGACACAACGATCATGCTACTCAGTTTACTGGCAAGTCCGCTTTCGGCAACTAGCCAATCAATAAATGTATGCACACGGCCCTTCACCGTACAGCCACCTTTGGTCAGCGATGATTCCATTGCCTGTGGAATAGCAAAGCAGATTAAGGAGGATCAACTCCGAGACGCTGAGGAACGATTGGTAATGGGCTGCACCCCCAACTCCATGCCGCCACTTACCGACATACCACCGGGCTCAAACGTTTCAGCTTGGACCAAATGCTTTGGCCTTGGGGACGGCTCGCAGCTGTCGATGGTTGGCGAATCTCCTGCCCCTGGAATACACATTGGCCTTTGTATGCTTCCTCTTATCATCGTGCCTCCGCTAATCGCCCATGATCCCTTTGCCTGCAGGATCACCAAAGAAATTAGGGAAATACAGCTCAAGGATGCACGCGATCGCGCGACAGTAGGCTGTCCCGTACAAGTGCCCACCGGTATGTCTCTCGGTTCGGATCCAGCGGCGTGGAATGAGTGCTTTCATCCCTAGGGGCTGTCTTCACACTAGCCATGCGCGCCATGGAATTTGACATCCAGTTTTCAGATTTGTCGTTTGTTGTTTAGCATAAGTCCACCTCGGTCCCTCGGGACTACACAGGGGAGGTGGAATTGTTTCGGGTCACGATAGCAGATGAGGTATGGAATCGACTGGAACCGATTTTGGTGTAAGCAGGGGTCAAACGAATCCGGGATTTACGACTGAGAATGGATGGGGTTTGGAGGCTGAGGACGGGAGCGCCTTGGCGAGATCTTCCCACTGAACTTGGTTCGTGGGCGTTTCGGTCTCAATTAGAACCCAACAGTCCATCCTTTGACCGCAGCTCCACTCCCGCGTAAAATAAAGTCATAAGTAGGCAAAACCCTTGGTAAAAATAATAGTCTTAATTGCTTTTTTTGTCGGCCAACCTTTCTGCTTTGGAGCAGATGCAGGCACCATCCGCACGTCGACCGATTTGCGAGTGTTTTTGGTTACTGACAAGGCCGAGGAAACGACCACGCTTGGGATGCCTAAAGGCCGGTTGGTAAAAGATATTATTTTTAAATACGTCCTCAAGGAGGACGCCAAGAACTTTACCTCCTGGGCTTTTGAAGTTACTGAAATGGATGAAAAGTTGGTCTACCGGACGGGCGCAGAAGGTAAATTGCCACCTTTATTGCACTGGGATGGTTTTTTCAATCCGGATGCTCCGCTGAAACCAAACCGCAAGTACTTTATCAGGTTGCTGCTCATTTATAAGGATGGCAGTGCTGCAGCATCGCCATGGTCTTTCTTTTCAACCAAGGTGATGGCCTTAGTGGGCGGACCGAAAGTAAAGGGCAACGTATTGGATCTTTACGTTTTGCCCTCAGGATCTTTCCATGCGCTGTTTACTCAAACCAAAACTGCCAAGACGGTTTCTTTTCCGTGCCTACAGGTGGATGTGCGCCTCATTTGGAATGAAGTAAACACTTTTGGTGTTCGGATAGAAAGTACCTCTAACTTAATCATGGGCTATTCTGTACATGCCGCCGGCCTTTTTTACTCGGACATCTCGCTGTACTACCGATATCGACTACTTGGATCGCCGGTTCGTGCGCCCGTGTTGCCCGTTTTCCCGCCGTATGCAGATACCACACTCAAGAAGCTTGATTATAAAATAGAAAAATTCTCGAAGCCTCACAACCTGGAAGTCGGGATCCGATCTTTCAATACCCTTTTAAGGGGCTATGAAGGGGCTCCCATCGATCCAGAGCTAGCTCGTTTTGTTCAAGGTTTGTCCTTCGTGACTGTGTTTGAGCAAGCGTTAGGAGTTTTTCGTGGCCATCTGACAGGTGAGGCAGGGTACACGCTTTTCAAAGGTCGATGCCTCTTTGCTTCGGGAGAATTGGGGATTACGTATCAGGGTCTTACAACTGTTGCGCCCGGCCTTTTTTTCCGATACCAGGTGCTTTCCGGCAAGCCAGCACCCGATCAGTTTAATGCGGACACGGACATCACAAATAAAATGGTATTTGGCGGGATAGCCATTCATATGAAGTTGTAGTTGTGGAAATTTGCCTTTCTTCTTCCTCCCACTCAATATACTTGCAAAGAAAACTCGATGAATATTGCACTCATTTATGACGCTTGCTTCCCAGTGGCCGGATATGGGGGAACTGAACGGGTAGTTTGGTGGCTTGCAAAAGGCTTATCGGAGCAGGCCCATCAGGTTCACTTGCTTTGCAGGAGTGGAAGCTCAAGCCCCTTTGGTCCTGTGCATGCACTGGATTTTTCACGGTTCAAGGAGCCCAGTTTACCAAAGATAGATTTATACCATTATTTTGCTACCCCGCCGTTTGTGCCTTCAAACCCCTACCTGGTTACTATCGGAGGGAATGGAAAGATGGGCGAAAGCTATCTTTCTAACACCGTTTTTGTCAGTCGGAACCACGCCCAACGGCACGGCTCAGAGCAATTTGTTTATAATGGAATTGATCCGATTGATTATCAGTTCACTGAAAAAAAAGATCGCTATTGGATTTTTTTGGCGAAAGCTTCTTGGAAAGTAAAGAACGTAAGAGGAGCTATTGAATTAGCAAAACAAAGTAAACAGACTCTTCGGATCGTCGGTGGAAAGAAGCTGTTTAACTTAAACCCACACATTAGGTGGGAGGGAGTGCTGGGTGGCGGTCGAAAAGCGGCTTTGTTGTCCCGCGCCTGTGGTCTTCTTTTTCCAGTCATCTGGAATGAACCGTTTGGGCTGGTGGTGGTGGAGGCTCTGATCAGCGGCACACCCGTAGTGGCTTCGAGAAGGGGCTCATTGCCTGAGCTTATTCCCGCCCATGTCGGCGCGTTGTGTGACACGCAAGAGGAATTTCTCCTCGCCATGGAAAACCCTGAAAAATATAAAGCCTCAGAGTGTCGTCAATGGGTGATGGAAAAGTTTCACTATCGACAAATGGCAGCGGCTTACATTGAAATATATAAGAAGATTCTCGATGGCGAAATCTTACACGCCATCCCCCCTAAAGCCACAGAGCCTCCCCAACTGCTCTTACCGTTCTAACAGGGGACCCGCCATTACCTTCCTAGGACGGTAACAAAAGTTAAGATTACACCCTACGTCGTTAGAGTAGCGTGCACACGCTACCCATGTTATATAGCGGCAAACTCAAGGAGGATCGGCCCATGCGTTTGACTCTTATTGTTTCTTTTCTCTTTTTAGCTCTTTTTTCACGGTCCATTTTGGCTTGTGACGGCCTGAGCGTCCAAAAAGTTGGTGAGCATTCGAAAGAACTTTTTGCCCCATTATGGGAGGGCTGTGATTCATGCAGTTCCCCGGAGAGTGTTTACTACGATCCTCAAACGCGTTTCATCTTTGTTTCCAATATTTTC
>JACQOU010000107.1 GCA_016207775.1 Deltaproteobacteria bacterium | reverse complement strand
TTACCCGCGTGCGCGAGGCTTCCCGAAGGGCGGCCAACCAACTTTGAGACAGCCACCAACGCCTCCGCCCGTTTCGGGAACTCGGACAGCAGCGAAATAGGTCTCCAGCAGATTTTATCGAAATTCTCTCTCGTGCCGCATCATACTTCTATCGTCAATGGAAGTCCTAAATCCGGCTTGGGAAAGCCGGATTTAGCCAATTAAAAGGTCCCTTGGAGAGGGCTTCTTGAACGCATTCATAAACCTGATGTGAGTGATTTCTCTCATCGTTTTGTGTTAGGAGGATCCGCCGGGGCTGCGTAGGCTGCCGCTGCAGAAAGCAGAATCTCAGGTTTCAGTCGAACTTTGTAATCTGGATTTGCATATTGAAATACGACTGTTCCCTCGCGATTAACGAGAAAGACTGCCGGTACGGGAAGAACGTGATCCTTAGAGCCCGAAGATGCTTCTATATCGATTCCGTAGCCCTTCAGCTTTTTCACTGCATCTTCATCAAGCGTGAATGCCAAACCAAAGGCTCGAATGGCTTTCGTGTCACTATCGGAGAGCAATTGATAGGAAAGCTTGTGCTTGGCGATGCTCTCGCGAAGTTTCTCGGGGCGATCGGGGCTGACAGCAAGAATCTGGTAGCCCAGCTCGATGAGCCGTGACTCGATGGTCGCAAGTTCTCCCAACTGGGTATTGCAGTAGGGGCACCATCCTCCTCGATAAAAAATAAGAACTGCAGGGTGTTTGCGGAAGGCGTTGTTGAGATTGAATTTCTTTCCGTCAGGTGTGGTAAGCGAAAGATCTGGGACCCGGGCTCCGACCTTGAGCGGACACACAGAATCTTGCGATGTAGCCACCGTTCCAACAGCCCCAGATGCATGCATATTTCCTCCACAAACAGAAATCAGAATAAGACAAAGCACGGTTCTCATGACTTAAAAGCGTATATTAGCAAAGTTTACATGTAAACTTGTAAAACAGACTAGCTTTTCAACGGATCAAAGTTTGTTAGTGAAAATGGTTTTCTTAAGGACGTGCGCTTTAAGGTCTTTTGCAGCGTAACGGGTATCCCAGCAAGTATGCGCAAGGCTTGGGGTGGCAGTGGAGGCATAAATCTACGTACGCGCGCAATATGTTTTGGAAAGATGCGCTCAAAAAGTCGCCTTCCTTTTGGGGTAAGCTGAAACTTTGGTCGCGCTTGACGCATAGACCCTGGGGGCTTCTCAAAAACACGCTTGATAATGCCATCGCTGATGAGCCGCCTTAAAAACATGGTCATGTTTCCCCGGGTGACAAGCAGGCGATCTGAAATTTCCACAGCCGCAAGAGGGCCATCAAAATAGAGATGCAGCAAGATTTGAAAGCGGGGCATGGAACACTTGTCAGATAATAACCCCAACTCCAGTTCTCGATAAATGGCACGGGAAGCCGTTAGGACTGATACCCAGCTCTTTACCTCTGTAAATCGAAATACCTTTTGCAGAGACTTATATTTGCTATCAGCCTTCATTCTGATGATTTCGTTCCTTGATTGCTCAAACATTAATGGGAATATTTTCCGATGATGTCGTCTTCCAGATGCTTAACTTTTACTGTCTCTTTTCGCTGGATGAGTTTGACCACCGCTTCCTTGATTATACGTAATTGAGCGGCATAAGCGGAGCAGTGTTTACACATCAATAAATGCATCTTTAGTTCGCCACGCTTCATCCATGAAAGCTCTTCTTCCGAACTTAAGAGACGTGCAATTTCCTTACATGGGAGCACGTTACCTTCCTTTCCGTTTTTCGCCTTGAGCCTTGCGCTCCAGACATTCTCGAAGGCTGTTTCTCGCCCGAAACAGTACTACCCTTAAGTGAGTGGCTTTTAATTGTAAAACGTTACACACTTCGGAACCATCCAATTGCTCGACTTCGCGAAGCAAAAAAGCAGTCTTCTGAACCGTGGAAAGTCCCTTGAGGCAATCCTCAACGTGACCTACAGCCTCAGTGGCTAGCAGAAATTGTTCGGGATTTATCGGGGGCACCGCCCAGGTTCCTTGCGAGCTGAAGCGTTTTTCCATGACTTCGTCAATGGGATCGGGGCTATCGAACTTTGCATGTTCTCGTCGCAGTTCCGAAGCTTTATTATAAAGAATTCCAAAAAGGAATGTCCTGACACTGGAATCACCACGAAAATTGGGTAGCACATCGAAGAAAGTAGCCCACACCCGCTGGACCAGTTCATCGCTTCCAGTGACGTCAAACCCTAGCCCAAGTGCAGCTCGATGAAGCTGGCGAGTATAAGCTTGGACCACCTCGGTGACCGCTTCTTTGTCGCGATTGCAAAGTCGTTCCAAAAAAGCTTTGCTCGAAAATAATTTCTCCGAAATTGCCATCTAGAAGAGGGTAACCTGCGCAAGCGGGTATGTAAATCATGGAATCCAGTAACATTTGGTATACATTTAACTTTTTGATTACCAGCGTTTCTACTGTAACGTCCATCGAGATGGCCTCACTAATCAAGTGAACAAAGAGCTGGTCACAGGACCAGCGCTAAACAGGAGGCTCCCATGAAAACCGTAAAAATTTACACGATTGAAAATTGCTCCTATTGTAAACTGGCAAAAACGCTCTTGACGGATCGCGATATACCCTTTGAAGAAGTACTCGTTGAGCCCTCCCAGCTTCCAGAGCTTCTCCGGCAGTCAGGGAGGAAAACTTTTCCCCAAGTTTTTGTAGACGAGTCTTTGATTGGAGGCTACGCCGAACTCGAAGCGCTCGATAAGAACGGCGAGCTTAACCGGGTGCTCGAAGAAGAAAAGAAAACACCGCGCGGCCATTGTTGCTGTGGCTAAATGTGAAAATTTCATTGTCTAGGACAGATAGGAGGCCATACGAAGACACCAGTCAGCAGATATTTTTTCTCGGTTCTGTTTGTTCCCATGATGATCGGGCAGTGGCTTCCCGTTCCCATTGGTTCGCAGCCACTGCCTACAATCCAACAAAAAACTAGCATCTGGGAAATTAGAACGGCAGGAAATGCGGGAGGCTTTGCATTCTTCTTGCCCAAGGGAAAAAATCCACTTCCAGTTCGCACACATCTTGAATGGTCCTGGAGCGTAGAAAAATATCCGAAAATCGGGCCCAAGCCACCAACACAGAAAGAAGGCGACGATTATGCGATTCGAGTAGGTGCCTTGGTTGCCGGGAATAAAAGCTTGGTGTTACCTTCCGAGTTATCAAAATTGGTTAAACGCCACGGAACGGCCGTCTCTTACATTGTCTTCTACTGTGCCTCTGAGAACAGTAAATGGTGGGGTCGTTGTATTGTAAATCCCTTCAGTGACCATGTAGTAAACTGTTTCAGAGGAGCAGCCAACCGGATGTCCAAAGTCTCTGAAATGCCGCTTGATGATCTGGTAAAGACGTTGGCTCTAGTGGCAGAGGAGGCTGCAAAACTATCGGTGTCAGGAGTTTGGATTTTGTCGGACAGCGATAATTCAGCGTCCGAATCGTTGGCTCACTTAGGAGAGCTAAAAGTGACTTATGACGACTCAAAATAGAATTACGGTTATGAATAGGCGCTTTGTGGCGCTCATTATTGCGGCACACTGTGCTCTTTTTTCATCGAGTACTATCGCCTTCGATAAGACGCATGCAAAGTGGGCCGAAGTATTAACGAAGTACCGCTCGGCTGACAGTCGAATCCGGTATGGGCAACTTAAAGCCGATCTCAAATTAAAAGCAGACCATCCTCTTTTGATTTATCTGCAAGAGCTAGGCTCGGTTTCCCGTCAAGAGTATGATGCCTGGGAAAAAAAAGAGAGAATGGCTTTCCTTATTAATGCCTACAATGCCTTTACGGTAAAGCTAATTGCCGATCACTACCCGGTGAAGAGCATCAAGAAAGTCGGCGGACTATTTACAAATCCATGGAAACTAAATTTTTTCTCTTTGCTAGAAGGTGAGATCAAAAATCTGGATACGATTGAGCACGAGTATCTTCGAAAGCAGTTTCAGGAACCTCTTATCCACGCCGCCATCAATTGCGCGTCGGTTTCCTGCCCAAAGTTGCAAGAAAAACCTTATCTGGCGGCGAATTTAACCGGCCAACTTGAATCAGCCCTGAAGGAGTTTCTAAGCGATCCCTCTCGTAACCGCTACGAGCCAGCTTCTGGAAAGCTTTTCCTTTCAGAAATATTCAAATGGTTTGGTGATGACTTTAAATCTAGATTTCCCAGCTACCTAAAGGCGATTGAGATCTATGGTCCGCCTGCCGCCAAGAAAACACTCGTACACGGAGAAATGGTTGAGTGGATAGAATATGACTGGACGCTAAATGATGGGCTTTGATGTTACGTAAGGCACATGGTCTCGCTTTGAAACGATCCAATCATTAATCCCCAAAAAATACCCATCCTAAAAGTCAGCAGATTCATTTTGCTGCAATCAGCCTGTTTGGCAAACTCTGCAAGCTCTCGTGTGGAGTAACATTGTAGGTGAGAAGAATCAAAAAGTTTAAGCACCTTGT
>JACQOU010000106.1 GCA_016207775.1 Deltaproteobacteria bacterium | reverse complement strand
GCTATAATGCGTGCAGCGGTCGGAAGCATACTCGCCGCCCGCACCGGAGAAGTTTGGATCCTGGTTGCCATCTGGGTTACCAGATGATGGCGACGTATTTTTGCCAGAGTAATTGGCTGCACATGTCGCGTTCAGTTTGTTTCCGCACTCACTTTGACAGGAAGTGATTGCTAGAAATAGTGGAATGCCTACGATTACAAGTCTAAGAAGCCTATTCATTGTATCCCCCCGCTTGTATCCGAGAACTGCACGAACAATTACATTTAATTAAATTCAGTCGCGTTTCGCGACTGAATTTAATTAAAGCCTGGAAGACAACAGGTCATAAAGGTACCCACTAGCAGCGGCGCCAAACCACAACACGCTAATGATAAGCCCAATGATTTTCCACCGTGCGATGGTAAGCGCCCCAGTAATTGCTCCTACTGAAGTGCCGGCACCCGTTATCAAGAATGCAAGCGCTGCTCCTGGGCTCATTCCCGCGTCGATTAATGAGCGCACAAGAGGGAGGGAGGATTCGGTGTTAAGGTAAAACGGAAGGCCCAGTGTCGCTGCGGCGGGTACGCTAAAGATGTTTCCCCGACCAAAGACTTGGGCCACCCATTCTGACGGGACACAGCCGTTTAAGAAATATCCCACAAAAGCAAACATCAAAAATAAGGGTACTAAACGCTTAGCCGTGCCACAAATTTCTTTGAAGAAAATACCAGCAGTAACTTTCCTTTTCTTAGACTCGCCGGATTCTGATAATTTTACTTCAAAACGTACCTGATTTCGAAGCCAGCCCCTGCTTTCCGCAATACCCGCAACAAGTCCCCCAGTTAGCCCTAGGAAAATTGAAGCACCAAAGAAAGCTCCCGCAAACCTCCATCCAAACAGTCCCGCGCTGAAGACAAGTTCGGCTGGAGAGGTGAGAGGAGAGGCTACCATGAATGCCACAATGGGGGCCCATGGCACTACACTAGCTACCATGCCAAGAACTACGGCTGCTGTACCGCACGAGCAAAGGGGCGTGCTTACTGCCGCAAGGGTTGCGCCAATCACGCTGGTCCGTCGATTTTTTAGTAGAAATTTCTTCAGCTTAGCTGGTGTAAGATAAAGTTTAAGCGTGGCTGCTATCAAGATGCAAGCACTCAAGAAAGGCCAGTTGGCTTCCAAAGTGCGTAGGACTTGATTGGCTGATGAAAGACTCAAATCTAGAAATGGGCTCATGGCACCTCCGTCTATTGCCTTCATAGAGATAGACGGAGCAGTCGAAAAAAAGACGCAAATAAAATCGCTATCTGCGTTTTTCCCTGCAGCAGCGGCAACAATGTTCCCAATAATCTAGAATTCTTCCATTACGGTCGAGCTCAAAATGGCAGCACGCGAGAAGCTCGTTTTTTAGCTTTTCACGAGCACGCTGGACACGAGACTTTGCACCCGATTCTGAGATCTCAAGCTTGCGCGCAAGATCCTTTTGGCTCATGCCATCTAAATCAGTCACAATAAGGGCCGTTCGATAAGGTTCAGGCAATTTTTCCACGATCTGCCGCAAGGATAAGGCCAAACGCTGCTCGGCTTCGGGCTCAGGCAGAGCGGACTCGAAAGAATCCAGGTCGTCGTTTAAGGCTTCGCTACGTTGGTTGTTTCGATAGTAATCGGCAATGCTATTTCGAACAATTTCAAATACCCAGCTCTCAAAGCGCGTTTGATCCTTCAGAGAAGCCATTTTCGAGTGAATTTTCAAAAAGACATTTTGGAGAATATCATCGACTGCGGCATTGTCGCTGACGCGTTTCTTAATGAATGCACGCAGGAAGGAAGTAAACTTGCTCCATGGCGGTTTGCCTTGAGTGCCTTGCATGGGGGGATTGTCACACCGTTTTCTTGGGCCGACAAGACAATAGGCCTACCAGCCACCAAACGTTAGTGACAGCGCCAAGCTCTGGCTGCCTATTGGGACAAGGCACGAGCAAAGGAGCTTGCCCGTGTCCAATCCACTGAAGCCTGGCACCCTTCAGACTGTTTACATACGAACAAACGGCGGCAATTGCGCCGTCTATCCAAAATATAATCCCCATCAAAAGTGTCTTTTTCTATGATTCCGTTCAGGCGAACTGCGATGCCCTCTATCTCATAGGTTTGTAAATTGATGGCTGGACCGCCGGAATTTCCATGCAAGATATCGGTGTCCGTGCTGAAAAAGTAGTCGTGTTCGTTATCAACAACAGTGGAAGAAAGCACAAATTTTTGTGGGAGTCCTTTCGGATATCCAATGGTTGAAATAATGGCCTTATTGTCGAGTTCTCCACGATGGATCGGAATGGGTTTTCTATTAACAACCCCATGCCTAAGGCGCAAAATCGCATAATCCCCACCCGGTCCAAATGGCCTGCTATGAAATTCCCTTGCGACTACACTTTCACAAGCAAGCACTTGCGAATCATCAAACTCTACATTTGCCGTGCTAACGTCCGCCATTGAGTAATCAAAAAGCAAAAGATACTTATCGCAAAAATTAGTCAGCTCATCAGACTCAATGCAGTGACCTGCGGTTACAGCGAGATCGGCTGTGGCGATAAATCCGGTACAAAACGTCCCCGGTGCTGGCTGTTCTCCAAACCGCTCTCCTGGGCACAGATTTAGATTTTCTTTGTGCGTTTTCATTCTGGAAAAACGATACTTCCCATTGGGTCCCCTTGTAAGCATCTCCTTTTTTACAAAAGTAAACGTAGAATTCGCATATTGAAGCAATCTTTCATCAGTCATCTGGTAGCGATCCATTCGTTTATCATGTTCAAAAACCAAGAATGGTTGAACAATACTCGCACGCAAGACGCATGAAACGAATGCCCCGACCAAAAATACTCTAAACATACAGTCCATTAGCCCTCCCGACTCTCTTTCATTATGTCCGTTCTGCTATTTCCAATTTCAAGGCCTGCCAGGCAGATCACCATGCCCCCCGTCTCCATAACGCTAACAGTAACCAAGCTGGAAGCTAGGAAATAATTGCTAAAATACCTTAGCAACGAAAAAAGTGTCGATAAAATCTGGGGACCATGCCAGTGGTTCGCTTGAAAAGTTTATTGAATGTCGAAATATCGTCAAACCCCAGATCAAATGCCAGCGCAGAAATGGGCTGTTGCGTGGTTCTAAGCTTTTTCCTGGCTAAGTCTATTCGAAGACAATTGTAGTACCTCATTGGAGATAAGCCGGTTTGCATTCGAAATTCACGTATGAGATGGAATTTACTCATTCCGGCTTGGGCACATAATGCGTCAAGGTCGAACTCCGGATCAACCAAATGTTCGGCCATAATTTTCTTGATTTTTGTGAGATGGCTTGGAAAGTGTCCGGTGCCTAAAGCTGTTTTAATGTTTTGGCTATAACTGTTTGGCCAGATAAGCAGCAATTCAAAAAACAGCTCGCTCAGTTGGCAATCCGCCAGGGCAGATGAAGCGCTGCCATCCGACAAGTCATTCACCACACCTAACCATCGCCTGGCTATTCTAAACGCCGAGTTGAGTGGCAAATGATCCAGGCGATAGTCAAATTCCAACCCCATCCAATTACCGTCTATAGGTTCCAATAGCCGATCGAGGAAACGGGGGCTAATGACCAAAGAAACCACCCGGCCAGAGCAATTGTGAAACCGTTCACGGTGCTCCAGCGCTCCTGAGAAAGGAATGCTGACGGCCGGGAACTTTGCTATCTGCCGATTTCCGACTTTGAGTTCTCTCACCGGATAGGGCGGCAGCAGAATTTCCACTCCTGGCTGACGACACACGAACTCATCACAGAACCCCATAAGCTGCGTTTGCATCACTGTGCAGATATTGAAATAGGATTTATCGTCTGAGATGAAATCCAAATTTTGCCCTCAGTATTTTCTTACCATGCCAAAGAAAGGCCGGCAAAGATAGCTCTCAACTCGTCACGCGTGACAATGACACTTAAAAAGGGGAAGAGAAACAACAGTGGCCAACATTTGGACACCTGACAGGCATGAGAGCGATGTATGCAATCAGTCTTCAATCATTCCTTCCTGTCATTTGTGAAAAATTTTGGGCCTCTTAATTGCAACGTTGGTATTTGAATGGGTGTGTAATCTGCGGGGGTTCATGAAATTGGATTGGAAAGTCCCTCTCATACCGTTTCTGATAGCAGCACTATTGCATTGCCCACGAACTGTTGCTCGCATCACGGGTGAGTGCAACGACGTACTAGAGGGGATAGCAAACCATGTCACCCAGACTCCGGAAAAAAAGTACGAGAAACTGGATGACAGAATAGTGACAGAGCTGATGGCCCGATCGAGAAACGGCGACACCAATGCCAAAGACGAGCTTGTTGAGATGCTCACACCTCACATTACAAGAATTATCTGGCAAGAGCTGGGTCCTCGGGGGGTTCGCCCACACCGCGAAGATATTGAGGAAATGATGCAAAATGTGTTGGTGGATATTGTTTCACATAACTATCCCTATGACATGCATAAGGAAGGAGCAAGTGCCGCGGGAACATGGCTTTATTGGCGTGTCAGACAGCAATGCACAAGCCTCCTCAGAAATAGGCACCCTTTGAAAACAAACAGGGAATGGGGTGACCGAGTGGGCTGGCATCCGGCATCACAGGAATCCCCGACAGAGGATGCCCAACAAAACGAACTGAACTCAATCGTCAATACACCGGTTGAACCAGTTATTGGGCCGAGTGGCACTCCCTCTCGTTTGAGCCATTTTGAGCAAAAACTATCCATAGATCCCACAGTCCACGCCGCCATCAAAAAACTCCCCCCCGAACATAAACGGATTTTGGAATTGCGTCTTTATCAGCGACTGAGCTTGGACGATATCGCTGCTTTGACCGGGCTTAATAACCGCAAAAGGGCCAAGCAAAAACTGGATGCAGCCATGAAGACACTTGAACGTCGGCTCTTGGAGGCAGGACATCCTCTCATGTCTCATCCCAACCGATCCAAACCCATCGAGCTAACCCAGAGACAAACGCAAATTTTCGAATGGCTTCTTGTCCAAAGGCATTCCATCGGTGAAGCCGCTGGACACTTTGAGACATCAACCGACACTATTAAGAACCAAAAAGCACTGGTTTTGGATAAAATTCGTTTTGCAGCCGGCGACCCATTGCTCAGTTATGACGATCTGACGTTCAAAAAAGCCGAAGATGGCACTGAGGATATATTAATCTCCTTGCCCAACTCGGAACACGCCATTCGGATAAAACCTGCTTACAGAGTTTCTTTGTCAGGTGCCAGTACTCCAATAGTCAGAACAAAGATCATCAACCCGTCCTCCCACCAAACCAGTGTTATTAAAATGTTGTTTGTTGATCATGTTTCAAAAGACAAGGCGGCACAAGCTCTTGGTATCTTGCCCAAACATATTGAACAGCACAGAGCCAGGGTGATAGAAAACTTCCGAAACATTTTGGATGATCCTTGGCTTACACTGAATGCTTTGGATTTCAAACTGGCCCAGGATGGGTCCGGAGATATCCTGATCTCCCAAAAAAACAGCGTGCGACCTGCTATCCGTGTAGTAGCCCCTAAAACAGCATATGACGCCCGAGATGCGGTCACCATAACCGTTCCCCCCATTACGCTTACGCAAATGCAAATGGATATTATCGAGCAAAAGCATTTAGCCGGCAGAAGTTGGTCACAGGCCGCCGTTGTAATGGGAGCCAACGGGCCATCCATTCAAGCTAGTTTTAACCATACGGTTCCGAAGTATGTGGGAAAAGCGCTTGGAGACGATCGTATTGGAGCTGATGACTTGCAATTTTTGCGGGTTATTCAACCAAACGGCGATAGCACCATCGAAGTCCATGCACGAGGGCACAGGACACCTTTGCAACTATCCACACAAAAGCAGATGGTGTTATCCGAAACCGAAGCCGAGCTCTTAGCGCTAAGGTATTTAGATGGGCTTGCATTCTCTGACTTGGCCAATCAGCTCAAAATTACGGAGAAGAGCGCAAAAACATCTCTAAACTACACCATTTTGCCAAGACTTCGAGAGGTCACAGGGCTGGATTCTGAAAAACTTGGGCCCAAGAACGTCCAAATACCAGAGCCATCACGCGATGGGAAGCTACTCATCTACGTCTATCCGCAAGGCAGAACAACGAGTCCCCTGATTATTTCTGCCAGAATCGTAGGAACCAGCGCCAACACGAGTCAAAAGGAGAATACCTTTAAGAATGCCGCTGCCTCATCCACTCGATAATGTTCTACTAGCCTGACTGGGTACACTGGATGGTAAATACGATTTTTCCGATAAGGGATTTGAGATAAACTCGATTCAAACTGAGCTAAATGCACACAGTAAGCACATTCAGAAAGAGACTATTCATCTGCGGTCTGATTATTCTGCTTTGGCCAATGGCCGCATATTCTCGGCGGATAAGGGTCATGGTTGCTCAGATGCTACCTTCAGACCCGGGGACTACTTATGTTACTGGATATCTTATCCGAGATGAAGCGGGCAAATGGAAGCTGGAATATGAATACGACAACTCAAAGCTGACCAACTACGATCGCACTCTTAAACCAGGGCAATCGTTTGTCATTCCGGAAGGGTTTGACAGCATGACTCGGGCAACCCCGGACGGTAAGTTCAAAATTAGAGAAATACACACAGACAAGGTTTCGGTTTCTATTCCCATTCCCACGCCAGAGGTCAATGGCCTATTTGACGACGTATTCATAAGAGAAATACGGCCCACATTCCAAAGGAAAGGGTATTTGAACGGAAAGGCGTTGGTACATTCGCCTGCAAGAATCCAGGCAAACCCTAACCGCGAGCTCACTTTCGAAACTGATGGTGCGAAAATACTTTCTGTTATTTCGCAACTCGAAGACCATCCCAGTAAAGCGATCCCAGAGTTAGGCGATCACGTGATTGTGGATTTCAAATCACCCACAGCGCCTAAGATTATGCGCATGGAAACTCCGGTCGGCCGCCGGTATCAAGTAATGGCAAGAGGCGACAGCCATCACCGTCAACATCTTTATTCTGTAGTAGCTTTGAGGGAACTTCCCCATGGAAAAGTTGAAATCGCTCCCGTGTGGCCCGCAAGGCGCGCGCTGTATATGGGTCCTGAAACTGAGATACCTACTTGGAACATCGATCGGACAGAACTCATGCTCGACAAAAATAACGAGGCTTTTATAACGTCCGAAACCGTTGTGGCTGAACTTGCTTTGCGCCAAAGATTTGGAAATTCGACTGGCACTATTAAGGCGGCAGATCTTCAAAAAGAGCCCGTATTTGAACAACTGTTTGAAAAAGATGAGCTGCCAATCGAACTGCAAAAGCTAAAAGCAAGAGAGCTTTTTCGTACAGAGGGAATCGTGCCCTTTGCCGGCCTCAAGATAAAAGTAACCGCAAAGCGCTTAATCCCAACGGTCCAGATTGATCGGAATAAGGGAGAGGTACGCATTGCCCTCCACGGAAATCAACTCGCACGGCTCGGTCCTCTGGCCCCCCAGGATGTTATAAGAAAAGGGGGGCTTGATTCACTCCCGGGAGTTTGGATTGAATCCAACGAAAAGAGAGCTGGCGGGGTCACTGAGCTTAAACATTATCCTCGTGAAGGTGATTTTTTTATTCCTGGAAGAAAACTCGTGCTTTATCTCACTCCCGAAGGGTCTACGAATCCCCTCGCACCGCTTTTTGCGGCTGAGGATGGGGAACACGGTTTAAAGTTCGAGAACCCCGTTTCGGTTGATGATCTTCTCAGAGCCTGGAAGGCTTGGAATCCCGCGATAGACCCTTGCGGTTTAAGTCAGGTGCGTCCCAGCCAGAAGAAGTAGTCACAGATCAACAATAGAATCCGATTCAGAACGCTGGTAATCGGCGATAAGGGCTCGTCAAAGAACAACTTGGCCATTTATGCGCTCAGATTTGGGACGATTAGTACAGGCAAGCACGTCTGCAGGCACGTCGCTCAGCTCCACGCCCAAATAGGAATTGGCGGACGGGGGTAAACCCGGGTAGACCAAACATACGTCGCAGCGGAGCTCGAAAATACCGCTTTGGATACCGACCTATTGGTCCATACCACGCCGGGCGCATCACTCCAAAAGCTCCTGGTGCGTACATACCGTCCCATCCACCCTGAAAATAAGCTCCATACCCAGGGTAACCGATACAGCCATGCGAACCACAAGCGGATGCTTCATGAAATGCCAGAACCAACGCAAAAACCAATGCGACGAAAATTGCTGATCTCTTCATAAATCTTCTCCAAGCGCAATTTTTTTGGCGCTGCACACGGTCGCAGGGCCACTGCACTAACATCGCAAGCTGTGTGCCATCAGTGACCAGTGAGTTTGTGCCTGGCAGGCACGAAAACAGACCTCAAGTCAACGGCTAGAGCCGGCTATTGGCAGTCAGTGGATAGTTCATTTACGGGAAGTAGACAGCGAGTGGACAGGAACGTCTCTCAGACTTACGGCTCTTAGCTCCCCACCTTCATCGACTGCAAAAAAGCTCGGAACTCTGCTGCCCGCTCACTCACCGTTTTTTGTGGGCCGGTACAGTTTATGGAATAAATTTTGTCACCGATAAAAACCATCGCGTTCAGTTCTCTGTAGCGACCTACGCCAGGGGCTTGCGAAAAAGGATCGCCCGGATCTCCCCCATCCTCTCCCGTGTTATCCGTAACAATCACACTATTTCCACCTATCTGCAAACGTTCAACCGAACCGCCCTCGTCGGACTTTTGGTTGAGTTGACCTCCCAGGCGTTTAAGGGCCTTAGAACCTCCATTTCCAACCGACGTGATCGTTACTTGAGCATCAGCCCCATCCCCCTTTGCACGCGGCAAACTAAATTGCGCAAGAACGAAAGAAACAGGCACTTGCTCACGCATCCAGGTTTTCGGTGCAATGAAACGCAGGCCAGCCGTTCGTACTTCATTTCCCTCCATCTGAATATCTTCTACGGCGGATAGAGGAATGGCTGTCTGTTTCGCTTGATTGGCTACACTCTGTTCATCTTGCTGAACCGAAGGTTCCTTGCGCCAACAGCCAAACACCAGACATAAGCTTAACGTAAACATTAACCATCGAGCCATACGAACACTCCTAGAATCTAGCGCCTTACAAGTACCGGTACACTGGCGAAGTTTTCTGAACCATCACTGAGAACAAGGCCGACCCAATAGCTGTAGTAACCCGGCGCTAATTTCCTCTTCAGCACATTGAGATCGTCCACATCAGTCACCGCAACGTTTTTGCGCCAAGGTCGAAGCCCACCTTTCCATTTCTTGCCGTCCCAGGAGATCCAACCACGGGGCCCATGGCAAATGACCCACCATGTGGCCTTCAGGCCGGCTTTGTCACCGGCTTGCACGGACAAGTCGACGGAAACCATATCGGTCGACTTCACGATAACCAGTTCTTCCTCGCCGTTGACCGTCAAGTCGACCATCCCCGCTGGATGGTGGATGGTTTTAGCCGCTTTAGCTGCTTGCTCCATCGTCATGTTCTCGTGACACGATAAGCATTCTCTTAGGGTTTCCATCCCAACTTAATACGCAGCGTGGCAATGTATTTGCCGCATAGCGCGATAAATGGGAATGTTTGTCAAGTTGTTGCAAACAGTTTTTTCGCTTTTAACTTTTTATCGACGATAAATAGTGGAAGAGGGATTACTTAGTTTCTGGCGGGAAATGAAAATGGTCGCGCGCAAGCGCGCTCCTCGAAAAGCTGTTCAATCGCACGCTGGAATTCGTTCAACTCAGCCGCCTTAGTAATGAAGGCACTCGAAGGAAGTCCATATTGTTCCAGCAGATTGGGCTGTGGGCTGGAAGTGCTTAAAATAACGACGGGTATGCGGTTCAAGTTCTGGTCCGCCTTCATTTCCGCCAGCACCTCCCTCCCGTTTTTTTTGGGCATATTGAGATCGAGTATCACCAGGCTAGGGATGGGAGCGTCCACATATGGACTTTGTCGACGGAGAAATTGAAGGGCCTCCTCTCCATTTTGGACTACAGTGATGTGGATTCTGCCGGCAAACCGCTCATGCGCCACCTTTCTTATGATGCGTGCGTCACTGGCATCATCTTCTACCAGCAGGATTTGTAGCGGAGCTTTAGATTGTGGTCTGGTCCATTCCGGCATTTGTACCGCCCATTTTAACTCCGTGCACTTTATGAGTGACGCTTTGCTTGTCTGGGAGTGTGAAGAAGAAGGTTGAACCTTTACCTGGCTGTGATTCAAGCCAGATCTTTCCGCCATGACGTTCCACTATTTTTTGGCAGAGTGAAAGCCCTATACCCGTTCCGGGATAGGTCTCTCTGCCATGCAAGCGTTGAAAGATTACAAAGATTCGGTCAAAAAACTTTTTGTCGATGCCGATTCCATTGTCTTTGACGGAGAACGTCCAATTTCCGTTACCGTTTTTGGCATCAATATGGAT
>JACQOU010000114.1 GCA_016207775.1 Deltaproteobacteria bacterium | reverse complement strand
GTACAGAACTGGAACGGATGATGCATTCCGTAAGCCAACTGATAATTAATCACCAAGGGGGCAACATGAAGCGTATATTTTTTGTTATTTTTATCACTTTAGTCGGTTGCTCAGGCTCTAAAGTAAAGAATTCTGGAGAAACTGCAGCTAGTGCTGCTGCCGCATCATCAGGTCCGGCTGTAACCAATCCATCGCCCACCACTGATAGTCAGAAGGAGGGTTCTGCTCAGGCTGGCGTAAAAGGGAATGCGACCAAAAAAACAGAAAAAACTGGCAAACCGCCATCCGGACATCCACCGATAGCTTCGTCGGCTCTGGAAGAAAAGAAGTCCGTTCCGCAAGCCAAAACGGAAGGCGATATTCACCAAGGAAAACCTTCCCTTCAGGGAACAAAAATAATATGTAAGGCTGAAAAAGATGAACGTATCGTGGAAATAGTAGAAACTGCACCAGGCTGCGAGTTGAAATATACCAAGTTTGGCGAAACACAAGTGATCGCTTCGTCGGCTGTTGGCCCAGCCCATTGCAATCGGGTGAGAGACCAGATTAAAAACAACTTAGAGGACTTCGGCTACAAATGTGAATCACCCCAAATGAACTGATAGTTCGAACGACAAGCTTGTCCGTTACAAAGTGCCCTTACCTGATGTCCTATGAGGTCTTTCCACAAGAAATTTGGCTGTTGAACAACTAATGAGGGAAGCAACCATAAGCGGAAAGATAGCGGAATGCCGATCAGTCATCTCCATTACAATCACCCAGGCCGTAAATGGAGCACGGATGATTGCACTTAAAAAAGCCGCCATGCCAACGATAACCAGAAGATTGTGGTTGGCATATCCACTAAGTACCGCTGCTTTGGAACCAATGGCAGCACCGAGCCCTAATGACGGTGCCAGAAACCCACCGGCACAACCGCTAAGATGCGAAAGAAGGGTAGCAAAAAAACGCCCGATAATAAGACTCCACGAAGCCCTTTCTCCTTCCTTAAAAAGAAGGTCCTGTATCACAGAAACACCACCACCTATCGTTCCGGGATTTACAAATATGGCCAAGGTTGCAATCAAGACCCCCACTAAAAGGGCAAACCTTAGCCTCGGTTTAAAAAAGCTTGGGACCTGTGTTTCCCACTTTACCAATAGCATCCGGTGAAATGGATAAGCCAAAATACCACAGAGAATTCCGACAAATATCGCCCAGGGAATTGAACTTAAGGGGACCTCTCCAATTTTGGGGTAACCGAAGTACAGATAACGATCTGAAAGCCATTGGGATACAACACCACCGATGATAGCGGCAGTGATAACGACACTTTTAAATCGGTGAAAGTGTTGCTGGGCAAGCTCTTCCAAAACAAAGACAACGCCTGCAAGTGGCGCATTAAAGGCCGCGGCAATACCTGCCGCGCCTCCCGCTATAATCCAAGATCGGTGTTCTTCCTGGGGCCAGAACCGATGAAATTGCCTTCCAACGAAGTAAAAGATGCAGGCAGCCATATGCACCATCGGTCCTTCACGTCCCAACGCCCCCGCTCCTAACATGCAAAACAGGGAACTGATCATCACGACGATGAGCACACGAAGATTGAGATAGCGTTCAATTTCCACTTTCTGAGAAGTTGGATCAAGAGAAAGCGCGTAGATAACTTGAGTTACGCCAGGTCCTCCGGCAGCAGGAGCAAACTTGCTCACCATCCAGGCGGCTATGACAAAACAAAGAGGGGATGTCACATAAAGAAGATAAGGATTAGCTGCAAGAATATTTCTTGCCGTCTCAATGCATAAGCCAAAAAGCCCCGAGTACATGACCGCAAAAAGCCCTACAAGGACCGCCGCCGTCCAATAGGGAATTCCCTGGAGGTAAGGACGCACTTCCAATTGGACCTTTAGAATTCTGCGGTAATTCGTCTTCCTGATTCCTTTGATAAAGTTGGACACAATGCTGCTCTTGAGAGGACTTCTTTCGTGCATCCCTGAGAAGCTAACATGAGGTTCGGAAATCCATCAACTCTTTAGGAATCACGACGAAAAAAGGGGCCCTCACAACAAGTGAAAGCCCCTTAACCTTCGAGAAAGGAACGCAGACGCGACTGTCATGGTCGTTCTGCGCAGCGAATACGTGCAGCCACTGAATGTTGCTTAAATATCATGGTTGATTCGGAAAATACAATGTGTAAGTATTAATAGTTCGGAAATATCAAATGAAGCACTTTAGAGGGAATCAAATCAATTGGAATCAAGTATTCTATTTTTCCCAGATAGCCCTTCATGGATCTATCAAGGAGGCAGCCACAACACTTGAGCTGAGTCCACCGACTTTAAGTGAGCACCTTTCGCAGCTGGAAAGAGATCTTGAGGTAAAGCTCTTTGACCGCAGGCATCGAAAACTCGTTCTTACCCCAGAGGGAAGCCGGCTTTTTCAACATGCAAAGCAAATGTTTGAGGTTGGCCAGCGGCTTATCGATGTTGTGTCACCGATACCTTTGGGTTGTTATCCCATTTCAATAGGAATTGCCCCTTGTCCCTCCTCATATCTGGCGCATCGTCTAATGGGCGAGTACCTTTCGAAGTTCGCTCCGGTCAATATGAAGCTTGTGCGTTCTCAACAGGAGGATTTGGAAGCGGGTTTGGTGCGAGCCAAGTACGACTTTGGATTTTCCAACCGTATTCCACAAAGAAAGGATATTTGTTTTGAGCTTATTCATTCTTCGAATGTTGGCTTCTACATTGCCAAGAATTTTGAAGACAGGGACCTTGGTTCTCTCGTTAAAAAGTTACCCGTACTTGTGAGTGATACGGAAGCGGGGATACTTGCGCTCGTAGAATACGTGCTCAATCAATTTGGCCTAACACCGTCTTCTGTTATTTCATCGGACTTTCCCGCCTTTGTCTTAGAAACCTGTGAAAAAGGACGCGGTATTGCCGTTTTTTCAGAAGATTCCGTCCGTAAATTTGATCAGATAAGACCCGTTAAAATTCCCCAAAAAGCACCGAAGCTTGTAGATCGCTTGTACGTATTTTGGACAAAGGAGGCGGAGAATTCAGAAGCGGTAAAACGACTCAAAGAGCTTCTGCCAAAGTGGAAGCAGTCCTTTGACAAACACCATGGAGGTTGGAAATGGAATCAGAAAATGGAAGCAAGCATCGACCCATAAGCCGTTTTTCGGATCTTTTGTTACACCTTACCTGGATTGCACTCGGTCCCATCGGCCTTGTGGCAGTGTCAATGGTGATCGTAAGTTCCAATCCGCCGCGGTTATCAGCGCTAAACGGGATTTACTTCCTGATTTTGGCTATCATGGTTTTTGCACGCTGGTTTGGCATCCATTTGGGAGCCGGAGTAACTTCGACCGGTGCACCAGCCAACTGGACACATTTTAGACGCTACACTTTTGTGCTCGTCCCAGCTGCGGTTCTCCTGTGGTTAGCGGTGAACTATCTGGGAAAGTAACTCGAACAATAAATATTAGGGAGCATTATTGCGATTATCTCTCCGATTTCTGTTCCTTCTCATTCCCACTCTGGTCGCCCTCACGGTGGGTTTCATGTGGGTTTCCTACAAGGTAGAAAGCAAATGGGTATCCCACGATCTCAGACAACGTTCAAAGCTCATTTTGGATAGCATCCATGATTCCATCCTGGATTCTCTGAATGCAAAGCGCCCCGCTACGTTACATAAGCTTCTTAACAAAATTAGCCGGGATTCAAGAGTGGTCGGTGTTGCTGTATGCTCAGTTGAAGGAAAAATAATCAGTAGAAGCGATGCCGTTCCTTCGTCCGTAACTTGCGAACATCTTGAGGAACTCGCTTCCGGTAACCCATCTTTTTTTCGATATCAGGATCAGCTCATTCACCAAGCGGTTTATGCACTGATTAATGATGAAAATATAACGCAGGGTCATACCATCATTCTTCATGACTCCTCTTATATGAGCAAGCGTGGTGACCTTACCCGGAAATATGGGATTGCTTTCTTGCTTATCCTGGGATTTTTGGTGTCTTCACTAACGATTCTTGTCTACCGCTGGAGCGTCAGCCGTCCCGTGGCCGAACTAAGCCGGGCTATCAGGGGGGTCTTGACGGGTAACATTACCTCCTTGTCGAAATCCTTTCAAAAAACCGACTTCGCTCACCTTGTGAAAAACTTGGACAAGATCCTTGCAGAATTGCATCGAGCTAAAGCAACAACCACGGAGGAATCCACCGCCAAGTGGACGGTGGGGCGCTTTCGGAGTGAAGTGCAGCGACTGTTTGGCGGCACAAAACTTTGTGTTATCGCAAACCGTGAACCCTGTATTCATAACCGAAAAGGAACAACCGTTGAAACGCTTTTTCCAGCTAGCGGTCTGGTAAGCGCACTTGAGCCCATTGTTCGCGCAAGTTCTGGGCTTTGGATAGGACATGGAAGCGGTACGGCGGATAGGGAAACAGCGGATAAGAACGGAATTATCCTGGTACCCCCAAATAAGCCCGAATATGCGCTCAAACGTGTGTGGTTAAGCAAAGAGGAAGAGCAGGGTTACTATTATGGTTTTGCTAACGAAGGCCTGTGGCCCCTTTGTCACATTGCCCACACAAGGCCGATTTTTCGCGAAGAAGACTGGGTCCACTATCTGCAGGTCAACGAAAAATTTGCAAGAGCCTTTGTCGACGAGGTCAAGAACGCCTGCCCGATTACTTTAGTCCAGGATTATCATTTTGCACTGCTGCCCACGATGGTTCGGAAACTGAAACCCAATGCTGTGCTATCGCTATTTTGGCATATTCCCTGGCCTAATCCTGAGTCTATCGGTATTTGCCCTTGGAAGAATGAAATCCTTCTTGGAATGTTGGGAAGCGATCTGATCGGCTTTCATACTCAATACCATTGCAATAACTTCCTGGATTGTGCAGATCGGTTTTTGGAAGCAAGAGTGGATCGAAGTAATTTTTCGGTCACAATCCGAGGGCACACCTGTTTCGTCAAACCCTTTCCCATCAGCACGGAATGGCCCACAAGATATCAACCAACCGATCGGGATTTTATAAAGATTGGACACGCACTTTGTGATGAGCTTTCCATACCCAAGAATGTGCAACTCGGAGTAGGAATAGACCGTTTGGATTATACGAAGGGAATCACCGAAAGATTCCTGGCCGTGGAAAAATTATTGGAACGTCATCCTGATCTTATTGGCAAATTTGTTTTTATCCAAATTGCAGCCCCAAGTAGAACCCATATTAAGCGGTATCAAGATCTCCAATCAGAAGTGCAGGAATTGGCGGACAGAATCAATTGGAAGTTTCATAAGGCCGAATGTGCACCTATTCTCTTGCGGCTCTCCCATCATGATCCGAGCGATATTTTCCGCTATTACAGGGCAGCGGACACCTGCATAGTAAGCTCGCTTCACGATGGAATGAATCTCGTGGCCAAGGAATATATTGCTAGCAGAAATGATAATGATGGTGTTCTTGTTCTTAGTTTTTTTGCCGGCGCAGCCCATGAGTTGACTGATGCTTTGATTGTAAATCCTTATGACATATCGGAAACAGCAAATGCCATCTATAAGGCTCTTACGATGAATGAGGAAGAGAGGCGGTCTCGAATGACTAGGCTGCGAGAAAGCGTTTCGAACCATAATATTTATAGCTGGGCCGCAGAATTTTTGTCTGAAATTCATAAAATTTCCCAGCAGCAGGAAGCAACAAGGATGGTTGCAACATGAGTCAGCTTGATTATGCCTTGATTGGAAACTGCCAGATTTCTGCGCTTATCGACAAACGGGGAAACCATGTTTGGTGCTGTATGCCACGGTTCGACTCTCCCTCAATCTTTGCCTCTTTGCTGGGAGGGGAGCAGGCAGGCTTTTGGAGTTGCTTACCTGAAACGAATGATTTTGAAACAAAGCAAGTCTATTTCCGAAACACCAATATTGTACGCACCGAATTTCATATAAAAAATGGAGACCAGTTTGACATTATTGACTTCTGTCCCCGGTTTTTTAACTGTGAAAAGTATTTTAAGCCCACGCAGATCGTAAGAATTATCCGGCCAGTAAAAGGAAATCCAAGAATCCGAATGGTATTATCTCCGAAATTTGACTACGGAAAAACACAGCCTGAAGTAACCATGGCCGGCGATGGCTGTGTGTTTCATTGCGGCGATAGAAAGCTTTTCTTCCGTACTGATATTCCTATCAGTTATTTACTAAAAACAACTGATTTTGAGCTTTCGTCCGAAAAATACTGTATTTTAAGCTACGGAGAACCGTTTGATCGTCAGCTAAAATTTACTTGTGATGAGTATCTTGAACGGACTTTTTCCTATTGGAAGACGTGGGTAAAACATTGCACGATTCCTTTTGAGTACCAAGAGGCTGTCATTCGATCGGCTCTGGCGCTCAAGCTTCATATCTTTGAAGATACGGGCGCCATCATCGCAGCTACGACCACATCTATTCCTGAGTCTCCAAAGGGGAACCGAACGTGGGATTATCGTTACTGTTGGTTGCGGGATTCCTATTTTGTCATCGGTGTTCTTAACCAAATCGGTCACTTCGAAGAGATGGAGCGGTTTATCCAGTTTTTGCACAATGTTTCAGCAAATCATCAAAATATGGAATTGCAACCGGTGTATGGGATCGGTGGTGAAACCAAACTGGAAGAGAGGGAACTTGCGTGGCTTGCCGGCTTTAAAGGAATAGGCCCCGTTCGGGTTGGAAATATGGCCCACTCCCACTCTCAATACGATGTTTTTGGTGAGATGGTGCTTGCAAAAACCCAGCTTTTCTTCGACGCAAGACTAGATGGCGTGGATCTTCAACGTGCCTTTGAGAACGTAGTTAAGCTTGTGGAGCGAGCCATATCCGTATTTGAACTACCGGATAGCGGGATTTGGGAATTTCGGTCAGACATGAAGCACTACCTTTTTTCAAAACTCATGTGTTGGACGGCTGTCGATCGGGGACTAAAAATTGCGGAAAGGCTAGGGAAAGCCGCATCGTTCGAACGCTGGGAAAAAATTCGAGAGCAAATTCGGACTGCGATTGAAAAAGATGGTTGGAACAACGAGCTAGGATTTTATACTCAGGCATTGCGCGGGACTAACGCTGATGCGGCAAACCTTCTAATGGTAGCAGTCAACTTTCATCAGCCAGAAGATGAAAGGTACCGGACTCTGGTGGAACAATATGAGAAACTACTTACCAGGAATGGCTATGTCTTTCGCTATCGAAACCGAGATGATTTTGGGCTGCCAGTCCATGCTTTTGTAGCATGCTCTTTTTGGATGATCGATGCGCTTGCCTCGATTGGTCGAAAAGAGGAAGCTCGCACGATGTTCGAGAAAATAATACGGAACACCAATCACGTAGGCCTTCTTTCAGAAGATATTGACCCCGACACTGGGGAATTATGGGGTAACTTTCCCCAAGCTTATTCGCATGTCGGCGTCATCAACTCAGCCTTTAAAATATCCAAGAGTTGGGAGGAGGCATTTTGAGATGAAACTTATTCTGGAACCACAATATTGTTCCGTCCTTCAAGACTTTGTTAGAGAAGCAGCTGCCCTGGTCTTTGACTTTGATGGTACCCTCGCGGCGATCGTTCAAGATCCCACGGAAGCTTTCATGCGACCATCGACGGCGAGACTATTGAGATATGCATCGCTTGAGTTTCCCTGTGCGATTCTGTCCGGCAGAGCAAGACAAGATGTTATCAATCGAATCGTAGGAATTCCTGTCAAATGTACGGTGGGCAATCACGGCCTTGAATGGGATCCACCTCGTCCCGAATTTGAAAAATATCGGGAGCAAGTCAAGGGATGGCTTCCCCTGCTCACTAAGTTGCTCAAGCCGCTTCGAGGCGTTGAGCTCGAATACAAAGGTTTTTCGATATCAATCCACTACCGGAAATCCGAAGCCCCAGAGAGAGTCTTTTTGGCTATTGGCGATGCCATAAGCCAAATAGGGGCTATTGACATTATAGGCGGGAAAGAAGTCGTCAATTGCCTTCCACACGGCGCTCCCACAAAGGGAGAGGCCTTGGCAGAGATTTGTAATTTATTGAATTGCCGCAAGGTCGTTTATGTTGGCGATGACGTGACGGATGAAACGGCGTTTCGGACCAAATCTTACTACGAGTTACTGGGAATTCGTGTGGGTTGTAAACGTGACAGTCATGCCGGGTTTTGTATTCAATACCAGTATGAAATTGATGAACTGCTCAAGGCTCTGCTGCTTTTTAGAAACAAGTGATCTGTTGTGGCGAAACAGTGAAACGTTAAGCGTTAGTGCGTGGCAAAGAAAACAACTCTTTTTACAGCCATTCTGTCTGAACGACAGGCCTTGCTAGGCATCTGCCCCCATGGATGGGGATTCGAACCCCGGTCTTAGCCGTGAGAGCGCATATCCAAAGGGTTTTCTAAAAAATATGCCGTAGATCCCCGCCGCTTGCGGCGCGGGATATAAGGCATCCTTGCCAGGGGATTGTAAAGGGGCTCGGAGTGGCCCCTTTTCCCGTATAGGGCCGAGTGCGGTAAGCTGCTTGTCCTATGTTCAAG
>JACQOU010000113.1 GCA_016207775.1 Deltaproteobacteria bacterium | reverse complement strand
TGGTGACGCAGCTGCGTCACCAAAAGGAAGGCCATACCGTTATAGTTGCAGAAAGAGTACGCGAAGAAATTCTCGTGCCCGTTTTCCCAAATCGGTGTCCTCAAAAGAAAGGGCGGTAATTTTATCCAATAAGGCATCTGCACTCACTTGACGTTTTCTTTTATCGGGAGGGAGCTTTTGGAGGGCGGCTTCCCTCTCTTCTTTCTCCTTCTTAAGCGTCGATAAAGTAATGGATTGCAGGGGAGTAACACGGTCGCCCTCACGCGTGGCTCGCTTCATCGAGAAAAGTTTCTTTCGCAGCTTGGTTAACCACCTGCTGTAATCCGCGGCCATTTTCCTATCTCGTATAAGAATTGCGTTATTGGTATCCAGGAATTCACAACGAGGATCTGCATTCGATGAGCCTACCATGAGGGTTTCGTTTCCAAGCACACTTACCTTCGCATGCAGTGATTCTGCCGTGTAGTACTCGAAAATTTGAACGGGATTGGGCTTTCCCGGGGCTTGATGTCTCTTTCCTAGCTCGAGAAGTTCCTTATACTGCCTGCGTGCAAGTTGCGAGATAAAGCCAAGATCCGACGAAAGATGGGAATTGGTTTGTATCGTCACTCGAGCGCCGTTGCGAATGGCCTCAACTAACGCCAGTTGAAGGCTGGGCTGAAAATAAACATAGGCGTTATGTATTAGAATCTCGTCGCCGGTTTTCACCTCTCGAATGGCTCTAGCCCATTGCTCATTGAGTTGACTGGCTTCCTCTTTGAATTCTTCGGAACCTGGGCGCTTTTTTAGCAGCATGGTGTTTTCCACATAAGCCACATCCACGTTATTGGCCCGAAAGGTTACACCTTGAATGGCGTCTGGGGTGGAGTGACCGACGTGCGGAGCAAAGCGCTCTGCTTTTTCTTTTAAGTCGGCATACAGTCTGTGGACTTCTTTTTCCTGCAGATCGGCCTTCTCGGTCACGGACATTTTTGTCCAATAGGCATCGAAGGTCTTGCGAGCAAGCCGGCTCAGCTTGTCGGATTGCAGTAAGAAATCAACATCCATAAAGACATACTTCATGTCATGCTTCTTGGCCTCGTCCACACGAACAGGGTGGTTAAATTCCCAATGGTAGGAATCCTCAATATTACGCCCACCGCCCATCATCCACTCGCCGTCTACCAAAAGAATTTTGTGATGCAATCGCTTCGTTAAATCGAGCCACTGACCTGGGTGGAGTCTCGCCTTACGAAGCACTTGTCGCATTGCGCCGGTTGGGATGTGCCCAATCACGGCTTCACGAAGCGCCTCTATCTGTTCCGATAACCAGGAGTTTTCGTCGTAAGCCTTTGTCTGTTTATTCTCCCATGCCTCCAGAAAAGGAAGCAAAGGGGTTGTATCATTAGCGTCCAGGGTGAAAGAACCCAAAAGCTCCTCTGTTCTTTGTCGCCTCGACGCACGCAGGTATCGGTTATGCCTTAGTTCTGCCCTTATTCTATTCACATCGTAAGTGGCAATAGCATCCAGGAGAGGGTGGGGGTTGTCGAACCCCAAGAGTTTTAAATCAGAATAAACTTCCCCAGCGGGAGGCCGAAAATAGGCTACTGAAATATTCCCTTCACCCTTCGCCACCACCATTTTGAAAAAAGAATGGAGTGCGCTTGTCATCGCAGCATCAACAAGCATTCGGATCTTGATTGGATTTTTCTTATCTGTTGCTTTGGCAATAAGCTTTTGGGTGAAATAAGATGAACTAAAATCATCGGAGTAAATGAAATAAGCAAGATCAATAGAGTGCTGCGCTCGATCCACCAACTCGAGTTTTTTCAAAAAAGCACCGTTATTTCCGGTCTCGACAATCATTTCTCCTGCCGTGTGAAAAGGTAGGGCCAAACTTAAGCGGGTGAAAAATAAGAAAAACAAAAGCAAGGAATATACGGATGGCACGGCTTCTCCTTTGTAAAGGAGCTTCTTTGTAGCGCATTGCATAATTCGTGACAATATCCTTTTAGATTTCCGACGATTCCTGGTTTTGACGGCCAGAGTGTGCAATGTTATTAAGACTAGTAATTTCAGATTCTTAACGGTCAGTGTTTATGGGAGGGGGGATTAATGGTTCACACTCTGGGGTTTGTTCTATTCATCGTAAGTTTGTGTGCTTGGGCTGCGGAACTCATTGAGATTCCCGACGGCGTTCATCTCAGAGGTCTTGCTGAGTGGGAAAAAATCAATGCGATAGAGGCTGTGGTAAATGGCAAGAATCAGGTTGTTCTTCCAAAAGCTGGAAGCATAGACGTTACTTTTAGCCATGAAGCTCTCTGTAACGGCGCCCGATATCGCGTTGAACCAGTTCGCGACCTATCCGATTGGGTGGATCTGGGACGCTTTTGTCGCAAGAGTGACACTGAAGATCTCACATTTGCTTTTATCAGCGATACTCAAGAGTTTCATGAAGAGCATAAGAAAACGGCGCAGGTATTAAACAATTTGATGGAGAGCCACCCGGAAATCCGTTTCGTGGTAAATGGCGGTGACCTAGTCCAAACCAGTACGCAGACCGAATGGGAACAATACCGCCAGATAGCGTCTTCTTATTATTCTAGCTGGATCCCAGTGGTGCCTATCGTTGGAAATCACGATTATCGGCACGATCCGCATCTAAGCTTCTTTCAGAAAGTTTATGGACACGTGACGACCTCAGAACATTACTATCAATTGGACTATGGAAACACTGTGCTGATTATATTGAATAGCAATTTAGATGAACTAGAGGAAGAGGAGCAAGTTCAACAAACCAAGTGGCTGGAAAAAACATTGGAACAAGCATCGGGGAGGAAAACTATTCTGGTTGCGTTTCACCATGCTCCTTTTACTTCGGGCGTGGGAATTGTCACCATGCCGTCTAACCCCAACTACATCCGCAAGCACTGGGAGCCGCTGTTCAAGAAACATGGAACAAAGCTCGTGCTCAATGGCCATGAGCATGTGTATGAAAGACTCATTGTCGACGGCGTTGCGCACCTGGTGGCCGGTCCAGCTGCAGGAAAGATGGGACATACCCTCCCCTGGACAGCCCCCGGCTCACAGTTTTTACTGCCCAAAACACGTACTATTACCGTACTGACTGCAACCAAAGAACATCGGTTGAAAATACTGACCTATTCTACAGGTGGTGCGCCCAAAGTCGTCGATGAATTTGAATACAATTAGTAACTTCTCAATAAGTTGAGGTAGCTGTACGATGGGCCCATTGCCATCCGGGCTAATTGTCGTTATCTGGTAACAGGTTCAATAGCGCTTTTGAGATTTGTTAGTTGGTCTGGGCTTGTATTGGATGGTCCCTCCGGCCTCGAGAATATTTTGGTCAATGTATCGAAGCAAAATGGCAAATGGACGGTCGAATGAAGCAATTATTCTGGTGTATATTCTGGTGCTCCACACTTTGAGGGGCGATGCCTTCCACATCTTTATAAGGGCAATGGCAAGCTGACCAGCAAAAACACGCAGGAAATTTTGTAGCAGCCGCCTATTGGTTGCTTGAATCGCGAGATGCAAATGATTGCTATTTACTGAGTACTTATAGATTTTAATTCCATAGCGCTTGGCCCAACGATGCAGGATGCTGATAATTACAGCCCTTGCGGCAGGTTTTCGAAAGGAGCGCTGCCCAATGGCTGTATCTGAGCGAAGAACCAAATGCATGGGACGTTTAGTACAAATGGGTCGCGTGGTTTTTCTTTTACCAATATGGTTGTTTCTTTTGGCTACGTCGATTTATTGACAAAAGCATGTCCATAAAAAGTCAAAGTTATGAAGACTGCGGTTAACACGCTTCTTTATAATAGCAGGAAGTGGTGCACACTAGCCCGCTGTTTTACCATCGCGATATTTTGCGGTATCGGTGGCGGATGGTATTTCGGTCTCTGGATGTGGAACATTTTTGAGAAAGAATTTCAAAAGAAAGCATATCCTTCTGCTCTGCGACCATAAACCCTGTTAACGCCCAGCGTGCTTTGCAAGAAGCGTCTCTCGAATTTCAGTCCACATCTTGTAATAACACCAAGCGGGGGGAGCATCGGGTTCAATGTATTTCACGGCATCCCCTTAACACGTGGCTCGCTCAGCAATGAATAATAGGATACAACCGATTCTCGTGCCGCCTTGCGAGCCCGTTTAGTCCGGTCATGTACATATGCAATATGCAGCTTATATCATTTTAGGAACGGATTCTTTTCATCTCTGGATCGTAGAGCGACCTCAGTGATGCGATTGCGGGAAATCGTTTCCCAGCAATGTCCACTTCCCACCTGCCAGTGTTGAGGAACTGCTCTGTCATAGGCTCGCCCGCATCGATCATGGCGAGCCCCACAGCCCCCCCAAGGGTAAAGCCGTATGAAGCGGCACGGATATAGCCAACCGGTTTTGAATCACGGTAAACAATTTCCGCGTGAAACATCAATGGAGCGGGATCCTGCAGAAGAATTTGAACCAATCGCCGTTTTGGAATACCGGCTTCTTTCTGTTTGAGCACCATGTCCCTGCCGATAAATCCTTCAGGTTTAGTGAGGCTCAACGCAAAATCCAAGCCGGCCTCAAAAATATTGTCGGTGTTGTCGATGTCATGGCCATAGTCGCGGTACCCTTTTTCCATTCGACAACTTGCCAGCGCTTTAAGGCCTGCGTGCTTCAAATCAAAGGCCTTTCCGGCCTCAACAATGCGGTCATATACATGAACCGCCTGTTCAGCGGGAATATAGAGTTCGAATCCCAGTTCCCCCAGATAGGTAATTCGAATGCACAGAACTCTGGCATATCCAATGTCAATCTCGCGGGCTGTCCGGAATGGGAAAGCTTCGTTGGACAAATCGACCGTCGTTAAGGTCTGAAGCAGATCTCGGGATTTCGGCCCCTGGATGTTCAGTTGTCCAAAGCCGGAAGTCACATCCGTAACAGTGACATGGGCATTCTCGGGTATATTGCGCTTCATCCAGGTTTCCGCATGACGTAGCATCGTATCGGTTACAACAACAAAAAATTTTTCATCACCCAATTTTGTTACGGTGAGATCGGCCTCCAAAGTTCCGCCTGGGTTGAGCCATTGTGTGTACGTGATTCTGTTTTTAATATTATCTACATTGTTTCCCGAAATGGTGTTTAGTACTCGCCCAGCGTCTCTTCCCTGGACAAGGAATTTACACATAAAGGACATATCCATAAGGATCACTCCGTTTCGTACGGCGTGATGTTCAGCTTCCCACCATGGAAACCAGTTGTGTCTTCCCCAACAAAGTTTTTCTACTTGGGGTTCAATACCTTTTGGAGCATACCAGTCAGGGGATTCCCATCCGCTCACATCGCGGAAATAGGCCCCCTGGGAGGCCAATCGATCGTGGAATGGAGACCGCTTTGCACCTCGAGCGGTTTGCATGGTCATTGTGGGGTAATGGCACCGGTACACGAGCCCCAATGACTCCACGGTACGCTCCCTGCGATAGTCAGGGTTATTCTGATATCTTTGGCAGCGATCAACATTGATGGATGTGATATCCACATCGGGGGTTCCGTGGATCATCCAGTGGGCGATAAGACGTCCTATTCCCCCACCGGTCAGAATACCAATGGAGTTGAGTCCGGCAGCGACAAAATAATTTTTGATTTCCGGAGATTCGCCAATGGCAGGCCGCAGATCGGGCATAAAACTTTCAGGGCCGCAGAAAAACTTTCGCATTCCAACATTCAGCGATATTGGGACACGGGACATTGCTTTTTCAAGATAGGGGCTCATGCGGTCCAAATCAGGTGCAATCTCGCTGAAAGTAAAATCATCGGGTATTCTGCCGATTTTCCACGGTGCACACACCGGCTCGAACAGACCAATCATCAGTCCCCCGACCTCTTCGCGGAAGTATCCATAAGAAGACGGATCTTCAAGGATCGGCATGTTCTTTGGAAGGTCGGCAATATCGTCTGTAATTAAGTAATAATGTTCTGCTGCCTGATTAGGGATATTTACGTACGATAGTTCGCCCAACTGCCGTGCCCACATCCCAGCACAGTTTACTACGTACTCGCATTGGATATCGCCTCGACTCGTACGAACGCCCGTAACCGTACCACGGTTCTCAAGCACCGCCGTTACTCTCGTGCCTTCCAGAATGGTCGCTCCCTGTAGCCGAGCTCCCTTGGCGAGTGCCATCGTGACATCCACCGGGTTCACCACACCATCTTCCTTCACATAAAAACCAGCCAGAATATCGTCGACACGGGCGATTGGAAAAAGTTTCTTCACCTCGGACGGAGAAATTTCATGGACATCCACGCCGCAATATCGGTTGAATGCCGAAACTCGTCGGTATTCTTCCAATCGATCGGGATCAGCCGCAACCTCAATAAAACCAATCGGCTTAAAGCCGGTCTCCTGCCCGGTCTCCACTTCGAGTCTGCTATAGAGATCGCGTGTGTACTTGCGCATTTCAGTTGAGGTTTCAGAGGTGGAGCCGAAGGTGACCATCAAACCCGCAGCATGCCACGTCGTACCTGCAGTCAGTCGATCCTGTTCAAGCAGGACCACATCTTTCCAACCCATATGAGCAAGATGGTAGGCAACGGACGTGCCGATAATGCCTCCCCCGATGACAACCACCCGGGCACTTTGCGGTAACGCTGAATTAGACATTTCCCCTCCCCTCGCTAGTTCGGTAGATACCGAGAATTACGCAATCTCACGCAGTCCGTCAATGGAGGTATGGCCTTCCTTTGTGATCCAGAAGGTCGGGGGTACCTAATGCCTGAACTAGTACCTATCAGCTTTGAATTGTTGGTGCACTAGATGCGTTGACAGGCAGTAATCTGCGTCTGATATTGCTGTAAAGGCAGGCACAGCGCTTACTAGAATTTTATGGCGGATAATTCGAGAAGGATCTCCATTATCACGCTTCCTTTACGAAGGCGCTCGCACACAGAAAGCTGTATCACCAGGCTCTACGAAAATACGCACATTCCCTTTGAACTGATTGTTGTGAGCCAGGAAGCAGATGAGGATACCAAGCAGTGGCTAACTTCACTCAGGCTAAAGAGTGGTCCGTTCCACACTATTTATAATGTACGAAACGTTGGGCCAGCCATTGGAAGAAATCAAGGGCTGCGCTTAGCGACAGGCAAATATATTATTTTCCTTGATAATGATGCTCTAGTCACTGAGGGATGGCTTGAGCCGTTAATACAAGCGATCGAGAAAAACAGTTCTTTAGGTGCCGTCGGGCCATTGGTCCTGACTTCCGAGGGCCGTGTGCAATATTGCTCTCGTTACACAGTTGAGCGTGAACAAGAAGGCAAACGCGTTTCTGTGGGGCTGCAGTTCACACATATATTGAATGAACACTCAGTGGAAATCCCAAAGCAATGTGAGGTACCTTGGTATCCAACAACTTGCCTGCTTGTCCGCAGGGAAGCAATGGACAAAATCGGTGGCTTTGATGAAAACTTTGCGCTTATTGAAGAAGATAAGGACATCTGCCTTTCAATGAGAAGAAATGGGTATCGGATTTCTTTTAACTCCCGTGCTCGGGTCATTCATAGTGCCGGCCATTCAATTGATTACCGTTCGTTTAGGAATAACTACAAAATAGGTTTAAGGGACATCAAATATTTTGAAGAAAAATGGCAGTGCAAGGTTTTAAGCGAGTGCTCTCCCAACTATCTACAGGCATTAGGTGCCTCTGGCATGAAATCTGATGAGCAGGCGTTATTTTCTATTTTTATGAGAGTGGTTCCATCATGAGCAGTGTTTTAATGGAAATGCCCTCGGAGATTATTTTGACTGTCACGGCCAGTTGCAATCACCGTTGTGAAATGTGCTACTATCATCACTCGCTCAACCAAAAGAAAACTGAGCTCTCCATCGATGAATATCGTTCTTTGTCGAACAATCTGGGTGAAGTCCGATATCTGTTAATTTCCGGTGGCGAACCATTTCTTCGACAGGATCTCCGGGAGATTATTTCAATTTTTTATGCTGACAATCAAACACGTAACGTTTTCATTCCTACCAATGGCTCGGACCCGAAACGACTGTGTCGCGTTGTAAGAACTATTTTGGACACTATGCCCGAGCTGGCCCTCTCAATGATGTTGTCGCTTGAGGGGTTAGAAGCTGATCATGATCGGATTCACGGTAAATCAGGCGCCTTTGCATCCACTATAGAATCCATCACTGAACTTAACTTTCTGCGCGTTGAGCAGTTGTCTAAAGGGAAAATGGGATTTGGAATATTTCTGAATTCAGTGGTCTTTACGCAGAATATCTCGCAAATTGTTCCTTTAATGGAACATATTAAAGGGAGGGTATGGGTGGACATGCACACTTTTTCACCGATGCGGGGAATAGGCCGCACCACCCGTTGTACGCCACCCGATGGGGCGCAGTTTGAGGGGCTAATCCGTTTAGCAAAGCCCTACTTTGATTATTATCTCAAAAGAAAGGGAGACGGTTACACCAAAGCGCTGTCCGATCGTTATGCTTTATGGCTTCGTCTGCTTGAAGGGAAGAAGCTGGAGCGCCCCTGCCAAGCTGGGAATTGCATTGGCGTGATTGAGCCAGACGGGGGCGTTCGGTTGTGCGAACTTACTGTACCGATTGGAAATCTACGAGAAGTTGGTTTTGATTTTCAACGTCTGTGGCGTTCGCAAGAAGCCGAAAGTCTGCGGGAGAGTCTGAAGAAGTGTTCCTGCACTCATGCGTGTTTTATCAGCGCAACCGATCGATATTACTCGAGCGTTTCTCTGGAAAATTTCAGTCGGACAAGCTCTTAAGTGGAGAGCTGTTATCATTGAAGTCAGAGAGGTAACTATGCCGAAAAACGTCAGAAACTTATCCCAACTTGCGTTTACGAAAAAATCGATGAAAAAAATGGGGTATCGTGTGATCGATATGATCGTCGAACACCATACATCCATCAGGAATAAAAAGGTCCGCAATCGTTATGATGGCACGACATCCGATTCTTTTCTTAGTATTCCGCCACCGCGTGTTGGCGAAAGCCCTGAACGAGTGTTAAAAATCATTGAGCAGCACATCACCCGAACACTCACTCATATCGATCATCCAAGATATTTTGCATTCATTCCGGGCCCCGCCCACTATGTTGGCGCGCTGGCAGATACTATTGCTTCCGGCTTTAATATTTTCGCGAGCACGTGGTTTGATGCTGCCGCCGCAGCACAAATCGAAACAACGGTCATTGGTTGGCTAACGAACCTCTTTGGGTTCGATAAACAAGCGGGGGGCTGTTTTACGAGTGGTGGTTCTGCTTCTAATCTGTCTGGGCTTGCAGTTGCTCGACAGGTCATGCTCGGGGGACGGTGGGAAGACGCGACTATTTATGCATCAGATCAAACACACGCCTGTATCAGAAAAGGCTTAAGAATCCTCGGTTTTCCAATGGATAATTTCCGCGAACTAGTCAGCGACAGTAACTGCCAGCTCCCGGTTGATTTGTTAAGGCAAGCTATTCAAAGGGACCGTAAACGGGGAAAGCGACCTGTTTGTGTCATTGCCAATGCGGGCACAACCAATACCGGGGCAATCGATTCAATCGATAGCATTGCGAACGTATGCGAACTGGAAGGATTATGGCTCCACGTAGATGGAGCGTTTGGTTCGGCAGCTGCTCTTTCCCGACAGCACCAACAGGCTTTTAGAGGATTGGGTCGGGCTCACACGTTAGTGATCAACCCACATAAATGGCTCTTTCAACCGTTGGATTCAAGCATCTTAATTGTGCGCGATGCACACTGGCTTATTCAGACCTTTTCAGTGTCCGCTGAGTACTTGCAGACGCTCGAAACCAAAGATGTGAATTACTTTGATCGGGGCATTCAATTGTCTCGGTCGTTTCGCGCCCTAAAGTTTTGGATGACCGCTAAAATACTTGGTCTGAATGCCATTACAAAAGCCATCGAACACGGAATAAAACTAGCCGAGTATGCACAAAGTATGGCGGCAAAGTTCCCGGATGTGCAAGTGACGTCGGACGCCCAACTAGCCATCGTCACGTTTAGGTTTTTCGCAAAAGAGATGACCGAAGCTGATATCGACTGTTGGAATGAAGGAATTGCAAAAACCATTACGGATTCGGGTTTTGCGGTAGTTTGCACCACAAAGCTCAAAGGCAAAACCGTCTTGCGATTCTGCACCATTCATCCACAAACTACCCGGCAGGACATCGATGAGACTATCCGAAGATTAGTAACCATCGCTCGACAATTGAAGCGCACATTAGCTGGGGAGGGACTCGAACCCCCGACCAAAGGATTATGATTCCCTTGCTCTACCAACTGAGCTACCCAGCCATTGTTTGTAGGTTATCTCAAGACTTTTAACTGTTGTCCACCTCTTCACTAAGAAGCCTGAGCCACGCTGCCATAGTCGATGGCAAAGGCTGCCGAGTTGTGCAGGTCTTCCCGACGTTTATCATAACGCTGGATCATCAACGGAGTCGTCCATCCGGCTAAGTGTTGCACAGAGCGATGCGTGGCTCGCCGGTCAAGTGCATTGGAAATGCAGGTAGCACGACAAGAATGGGGAGAAATCCTCTTAAGCACGCCTGCTTTTTTTGCATAACGGATGACAATATAAGTAATGGCATTGGGATATAACGGCCGTCCAGCGTTCGGGGTTCTGTTATCCTTGGTAGCTACAAACAGGGAAGCTTCCTTATCGCTTTTGTCTCGGCTACATTTTTCGAAATACCGATCAAGGGCTAGACGAACAGGCACTGTCAGAGGGAGGATCCGTAACCGATGGCCCTTCCCTCGCACCTTGATCACCGGAACGCCTCGCTCGAAATCCAGATCGCCCATTTTCAAGTCAGTCAACTCTCCCTTACGCAAACCCAAATAAAGAAGGCAATGCAGAATTGCTGAATGAAGGGCACCCGTACGTGAATTCAAGCTTGGAATATCGAGTATGCGCCGTGCCTCCTGGTCCGATAATCCCTTCAACGCAGATTCCTGTGTCTGTGGAAAGCTCTTGACCAAGTCGGCTGGGTTATTTTCAAGCAGCCGATTTGCCTTCAACCAGGTAAAAAAGCTCTTAACCACGGCAAGCTTTCGATTAATAGTACTCTTTTGCATCGGTTTGCTACCTAGACGCCCTTCCTCAAGGCATTTTCGATACAGAATGATGTGCTCGGGTTCCAATGAAATAAATTTCTCGGGACTGACGCGGCCATTCAAAAACAAAAGAAATTGCTTTAAATCGTTTTCGTAAGCGATACGCGTATTGTCACTCAGTTGATTTTGCAAAAACGGCTGAATTTCTCGTGTCCACTTTGGAAGATTAGTCAACGCACTCTTGCGACCCATGGTGTCGTCCGCAGATCCGCTCTGATGGCCGTTTTCCAGGGCAATCCTTTTATTTGGCAACTGAGCGCATTCTGAAGAGTCACCTAGGCTTTGGGTCTCATTTTTATTGAGTTCAAAAATGATGTGTTGACAAGACGCATTGGATATCTTTCGCAAGAAACCGATAAGAAAGATAACGATGGATTCAGTGATGGTGAGGAAATTTCTCAGAAGACCGATCCACGAAATGCTGCTTCCAAACCTCTGGCGGTTCCGGGCGACAGCGACGGCGATGGAATTGTAGATACAGAAGAAGCTCGTTTACAAACAGATGCGTTCAAAGTTGATAGCGATAATGATGGGTTTAGCGATAAGGAAGAGATAGACGGAGGATCGAATCCAAACGATGCCAGCTCCATACCCGCAGCGATTCGGGGTGATTTAACAGGTCCAGCCGGAATTCCCGACGGAGTGATTAACGAATCCGATTTTAATTTCCTTAAGGAACTTATTTACATGCTTACCGCAGGCGATATTACGGGCGACGGCAAGCGTGACAATGCTGACGAGTCGGCGATAACCGCCCTCATTGGAGAAACACGTACCGCTATCGATCCGCTCAGCTA
>JACQOU010000105.1 GCA_016207775.1 Deltaproteobacteria bacterium | reverse complement strand
GTCCAGGGATGAGCTTGAGGGTGGCATCAATTCCTAACTGTGCATATGCTGCATCTTCAATCAGTTCAGCACAGGGCATGGTTCCCATAGCCCATGACGAAGGCAAAAGGACCAGTAGCAGGGCGAGAAAGAAGCCTCGCAGAAGGTAGCAATAACCGTCGGCTCTGCAGACTTGTTGACTGAGGAACGCCTTTACAGAAGACATCAGCAAGCACTGAATCCGAGCCGGCATAGGTGCATGTAATTAGCATTCAATGAGAAAAAAGGGAAGCCAGCTGCCGAAAGTTTACGGAGTTGCTAGAGTCGCAATCCCTCCTGCACGTTACTCTACAAATTAAGTGTCTAGCAATTGGACAGCACAAGCCCTGTAAATCACTGCGGCTTTTAAAGGACGTTGGTGAAGCTGTCTGACTCCTCCGGCGCAGGTTGATCCTCAGCCCCCCAAAGTTCCGGACGATAATGACAGGGGGATAGTGAGTTTCCAGACAGATCAAACCACCGTCCGAGTCAATGCTTCGCAACCAGGAAAACTTATTAATACGACGGTGATGGGTGCAACCGGAACGAACTTTGATTATAAAGTTACCGACCTTAATGGTAAACTTTGTAACCGTTCCCAGTCTCAATGTCCCGCATGCTTTCTGGATCGATGGCGAAGTCACTAATGCGGATGGAACATCGGGAAAGATTGATAATCATCCGGCGGATAAAATACGAGTGGTTCCTCCTCTATCAATTGCCGCAATCGATCCGATTCCAGATCTCGCTGAGTCTTATGCAATTGAGTATAACAAAAACAATCCCAGGGAATACATGTTTACGGTTGTTGCTCCAAACGGTGATCGGCGACCGGGTCCCAATGGAAACGATTTTCCAAGAATAAAATGGCCAATAGAGGTAGAGCGGGGTGTGGGAGTCGAGAAAAATAAAACGCAGGTTTATAAAATCCCAAATAGGCCTTCATCATTCAAAATAAAGGCTTTTTCAGCTGGAACCCGACGGATTACGGTAACGATGGAAGACAATTCATCCCATCGGTGTGGCACAATAGCCGACGGAGAACCCTGCCCCCATCGCGCAAGAACTTCATTCTTGATTGAAGCATATCCTGAAGGACCAAGTGTCCTTCCCCTGTTAAGCATCAGAAATATTCGAACGAACCGACTAGAACTGCAGGAAGATAATCGGGTGAGAGTTGGCGCGGGCTATCGACTAAATCTTAAGTTGAGGAATGTTCCCGGCCACATTACACGCTTTGAAATAACACCTCACATCCTAAAAGACGGTCGTTTGGTTGACCACGCACAAGCGATTACGGCTGTTAATGGCACTGACTGCATCGGTACTCAAAGGGGAAACATGGTTGAAGGTGTTGTTGTACAATCCCAGAGATCCGAGGTGACGACCTGCTTGAAATTCAACACAGTGACTACGGATGGACTTCAGCTACTTAATATTGCGGTAGAAACTGACAACCAGCACTACCCAGAACTAACAGATACACTGTACTATAGAGTATTGCCATCCCTAACCGCCAATGTAAGCACACCCGAGCGAGGTGCCTTCATGATTACTGAGCGTTTGGGAACAGGAATACGACCGACTATCGCTCCTGCGAAATGGGCTGTGAAATTGTCTCCGAATAACGCTTTGGGTAGAGTCACGGTAGTTCCCAATTCAGTCCATAGTCCACATGCAAACCTGAGCATCGACAAATCGAAACCATTAGAGTTCCATCTTTCTTATAATAAACCAGGCGTGTATAGCTTCGAGGCAAAAATTCAAGATGACTACAGCCAATTGATAAAGGGAGGACCCAATTTCAAAATAGAGGTTCCGCTTGTTTATCGATTTGTGGCAAAACGCAGAGGGGGAAGAAATGTCGATGCTGGAAATCAATGCGAGGTGCACTTTTCTTTTAGGAAAGACTCCTTACCTGCCGACCATGTGACAATAACAGTAAAGGTCAGTCACTTCCAAAAAGATACGGCACAGAAAGATAGAATAGTTCACAAGATGCTTCCGCTTAGAGTGCCGGCTAATTCGAATACCCGGAGCTTCAGGTGTGACGGTCAATCATGCACGGTAAAGAGTGAACCATTCCCAGCAGACAAGGCCAACCAGTGCAACGGGACGCTAACTTTCAATGGCGGCCTTTTTCCAACTTCAACAAAGAGTGGCATTGGCGTTTCAGTAAAAGCACAAGACATGGTTTGGCCGCTTCATTCGATGAGATAGCAATTATCCAAAAGACCCCTGCATTCGCTAGTTGAATTCCTTGTGATTTTCTAACGCAAAGGTTCTGCCAAAGCAGGTAGTTTTCCAAGCGTGGATAGCCAAGTACGCAGCCAAAGGTAACTCGATGCCGCTAAAGTGATAGTGACCAACACGGCCGAACTTGCATCCGGATGTCTCCTTGATTATCTTATACTAGTCATATCGTACTTCTCGACCATTCAAACCCAGGAGCCCAAAATGAGGTTTAGCATCTTGCTCTTTGTTTGTTTTCTACTTGTTTTCTCCGCAAAAGCCATGGCAGAAGTTCCAGCAGGATCCGGCGGAAAAACTACTCCGAATAGCATTAAGCCGTCCGCAATAAAACCTCAGTCCAAAGCTTATCCGGAACCTAGTTTTAAACCAAAGGGTGCCGCACCCAATACCAAACAGTTCGATCCTAGAGGTTGCGACAACTGCTCAGGGAATAGAGAACGCCACCCGTGACCGATCCGCTTGAAAAAGAGCTTAATTATTTTTCTAGCGATCTAGGGAAGATCCGCCCCCGGCAAGATGGCAAAGACAGAATATGGCACTTCTATACCCATCTTGATAAGGGTCCTCCTCGAGCACGATGGCATGAGCTAACCATTACCGAATATGAAAAGAAGTTTTACCTTTCTTGGTGTAACTTTTTGTTCTGGTCCAATAAAGTAATTTCCGTAGAATTCGACTCCAAGGGAAGAACCAGGGCAAGCCTGCAAGAAGATGAACAAGCATATTTAATAAATGTCCTTAAGGCCATCAGACGGGATATCGTCGAAATTGAGAAAGATTGGCTTGGCTTTTATAAAGACACTTTAAGAAAATTACCTCATTCGCTTCGCTTTGGAATTGTTCGAAGATGCGTTCTTTGGAAAATCATAAAAGACATGTACCGACCCGATCACCTTCTTGGAAAAACCAGCACAGATAAGTTTGTTCATTTCGTCCAGACCCAAAAATGGGACGAAAGTGAGGGCCACTTTACTGAAATGACACTGAAAACTTACTATAAGTATTGTCGAATCGCCTATCTGGCGAACTCTTCGGAATATAATAAATATATCAACCGCAAGATGAGTGGCGCTGAGATGTACAAGCGAATGGCCGATGGCCGGAATGAAGGACTCACGGACATTGAGAGCGATTCGCCAAAGGCATTCGAGAACTGGTATGGCTCTCGGCGCTTTGGGGGCCACCCCTGGGAAATCTGTCGGGGTGGCAACAGCACCCACATTGACTTGGGTATCATAAAAAGATCTAAAGGCTGGTCCATCTACCTCGAGGGAAGCAGTACCTCTCGTATGGTAGAAACCGCACGAATGGCCCTTGCGTTTTACCAGCATAGACTTCCCTTTGAGCTTCATTGTGCTGAAAAGATGCGACTGAAATTCTTGGGAGATGATAACGTTGGTATCACACCCACCTATCTGAGGGGCTCGTATAACTACCAGGAATTTACCGAAGCGGATAAAGTATTTGACTGTGCTTGTCTTGATGATTTTGAAGAGAATCGAAGGCGGCTACTGCCGTTCATTTCCTGGAAACAGATAGCTCCTTTGCTTCCGTGGGGGTTCTTTTAGTCGCGCGCGCTACTGACCGATTCTCAGTCGTAAGACAGGCTCTTTCCGGCCCGCAGGGTTCGTGATCTCTAACATGTCGAAAACAAATTTTTTGCTCGATGACTGATTAGGCTCCTGCAAGTCTTGCAGTTTTGTATTCATGAAAGCCAGAGCTAAGTTGAGTTTCAATGTGCGCTTGAGCAATTCGACCAATCCAGAGGTCTTTGCACCATCTGCACTGCGGGGTGTGTAAACATGGGAGTAGATTTTTTGTAGCACCAAATCCCCTCGCTCACTGATGGAGAATTGGAAGCGAACCGGAGTCAGCACAGTCGTTTGGTGCAAAATGGCTGAAATGCCCAATTGAAGCTCCAGTACCTTTGTGCCGTTCACCATCTTGAACGTTGTTCTCGGCTTAACCCCGCCGCCAAGCAGTTCAATTCCAACAGCCGTTAATTGTTCTGCCGGTATTTCCGTACCACTTAGCCCGGCCAACAGTTCAGCAAGCTCTTCCCGAGTCAAGCTATTGGGGCGGTAGATGAGTTGGGCTTGTTTGGGATCAAATTTAAATTCACTACCCAACTCAACTCCCGGAATTTTTTCTTTCCGGGCAACCTCATACAGGAAAGTTCTTGTGAGCGTATCCATGCCCTGTTGGTTTACTGCAATGCCATACTCCATCGATGAATCAGTGGGTAGCGTAGCTACGAAATTTTCCGGGCCCAGACATAGCGTGGAATTCGGACCTAAAACCAAATGCGCGAATAAGGAATCTTCTTTGCGAAGCAGCATGGGCGGGAGTTCACGTGCAATCTTTTGTTCCAAATTCTTAAAGAATTCCGCTTTTTCGACTTCTCTTTTCAAGGCATCTCTAAGAGCTGAAAAGATATTTGGCTTATGAGCTTCTATCCGGTTCTCCATCAACGCTTTAATGGGATCGGACACGTTTTCGGGGCGAAAAGTCAGAGTGGAACCAAGGACTTGATCCGAGAACGCCTCTTCAATTGAACGCTTGAGGTGTGAAACGATTTCTTGCTTGTCTTCGATAGAAACATCAACGCTTCTATCTGATTCGCTGCGCGACAGTTTAAACTTAATTTTTTTCGGTAGATCAAAACTCCAATCAGCCTCCGGCTTTTTATCAACTACCACGGCAGGATCTTTAAGTGACAATAGTTTTGTTTCTTTGCTCTCTCGTTTCATAACGGTTTGAGGTTCGTCGTAGACAACTCTTTGACCGAGAATGGTCTTTTCTTTTCTGACCATCTCAATGTGTGGCACGTCGATAATTAAAACATTCTTACCAGTGACTTCACCGTATCGCAGCTCAAGATGAGCCGATTGGACGGTTAGTTTCCCTTCCCGAAGTGAAAGGCCGCCCAGTTTATGACTCAGAACCGGATCGATGAGGTCGAAATCAATCGGCCCCAGTTTAAATGTTTCCGATTTCTTCGCTTCACTTCCCTTAATGTCATCCAAGGAAAGCCGGTGAGTACTGACTGCTATTTTTAAGTCGGATGGTGGTTCAGCTGTCCAAACATTTGAATGGTTTAGAATGACGCTAACGACGACAACAGCAAACAACTTCATACGCACATCCACGTTTTTGATGCATTGTATAGCAAACGCTTAAATAACGCCACGAGCGGTTTTTGTCACTCCCGAGCCCCTCTCCGTTTAAATTTGTGGTTTCACTGCGTTATTTGGGATTAGTCCCCAATAAGATTCGGATCGCCAAGAGGCCCATAACATACGCCAACAGGGCCTGCCAAACAAGGTAATGGGGACGGAGTCACCATGGGAGTTGGCCACGCAACAGGGGACGGTGTTGGTGTCGGCGTGATGGGGGGAGCTGGCCATACCACAGGGGTCGGTGTTGGCGTGGTGGGGGGAGTTGGCCACGCAACAGGGGACGGTGTTAGTGTTGGGTTCGCATAAGGAACTAAAATACCTCTTCCAACGGAAACATTTTCTTCGAACTTTAGTTCCCGACCACAAGCGAGGATGACCAAAGACACGGCCACAAAAGCAAAGCAATGGTTGCGGGACATGGCTTACCTCCAACGTTCTATCTTTTTGTATGGGATTGAGTCTTTTAGGAACTAACGTGCAGCGATTAATCTAAATTGCAAAATCGAGACCTTCTGAAATTTGGCTAACGGTTGATGATCCGAAGTAGCCGTGAGAACAGCGCTAATCAGCATTCCTGTCATTTTCTTGATCAGTTGTCAGGAAGTCCTACAGATGCCGAACTTTTTGCTAGACGAGCTCCATGGAATAAGAAATTTCAATCGAAACGATGCCTTATAACCACCAATTCTTCGACACACGTTCTGAACAAGGAGCACAAAGCGAGGTAGCCTAGCGTAGGCAAAAGGATTTTTCAGCAAGAACCTAAGAAAGCCGTGCAGTTGTTTTTCGAATTTCACATTTGTTTTCGAAGAGGAATGGCACAACGCGAACCTATTCTCATTCGCTCAATGCTGATTCATTCGAAAGGTTTCCGACTGTGGCCAGAAAAATCCGAGAAACTTCCCCCACCTGTTGCACCCAATACAAACCGGTTGGTTCCCTTCTTGTTCTTACATATTTACTTCATGCTTGAATATTATCGTCAGTATTGACAGCAGGGAGTAGGCAAGATGCGGAACAGACCAATGCAGTGGAAAAAGATTCATTCTCAGAAAGGAGGCTGAATGGTCAAATGTGCGTCTGGATTTTTCAGGCGCAAAGTTAAAACAATCCGGGAGGGGGACAACACCTCACCTTCAAGGATGCGCTGGATATCGTCCTGCTCGATCTGTGCCTTCCAGACAGTCACGGCTTGGATACTTTCCTCACTTTTTCAAAAAATTGTAATGATGTACCGATCGTTATTCTTAGCGGTGCCGCTGATGACAAACTGGCTACTGAAGCCGTGGCTGCAGGTGCACAGGACTTTATTTCAAAAAACAGCCTCCACCCTTCTCTTTTAGTAAAAACCATTCGCTACGCTTTGGTTCGCTCCACACTTGCTCGGCTGGATAAAGTGCACGCTACCCGGGAAAAAGAAAATGCCGAGAAGCTTTCCCGCATTAAGTCACAATTCCTGGCTCAAATGAGCCATGAAATTCGAACCCCGATGAACGGAGTCATCGGGATGACGAGCCTTCTTTTGGAAACCGAAATGACGGAGGAGCAGAGCACTCTAGTCGAGTCCATCCGCGGATCGGGGGAGATTTTGCTATCGATTCTCAACGAGATATTGGACTACTCAAAAATTGAAGCGGGGATGATGCAGCTCGAATGCACGAATTTTAACGTACGCTATCTCGCAGAAGAAACTTTGGCTCTTTTTTCTGACATGGCAACACGTAAACAAATTGCATTCAACAACGTAATCGATCCCAAAGTCCCGATTATGTTAAAAGGTGACCCCATTCGCCTTCGCCAAGTCCTTGGTAACTTGGTGAGCAATGCGATCAAGTTTACCGGGCAGGGAGAAGTGGCTATCCAGATCCACTGCCTTGGAGAGCAAGCCGGTAAAGTGAGGCTCCGATTTGAAGTCGTCGATACGGGAACCGGGATTGAAGAAAATAATATCGAGCGTCTCTTTGAGCCATTCACTCAGGAAGACCTCTCGGTCACCAGAAAATTTGGCGGCACCGGGCTAGGACTCGCCATCAGCCGAAAGCTGGTGGAATTAATGGAAGGAAGAATCGGAGCTAACAGCCATAAGGGTACCGGATCCTTATTCTGGTTCGAAGCAGATTTTGAACAAGCTGTGCCCCAGCTTGCCCTCTATAGCGCTCGCCCTCATCTCGAAGGCAAGACAGTCCTTATCGCAGGAACTAAGCCCAAAGCCCTTCTGCGACTAAGTGAGCAACTGACATTGAGAGGCATGCAGGTCACCACTTGCACTGATGGAATCGATACCCTGGCTGGACCCTATGCCGCTCAGCCTTTCGATCTGATCATTGCGGATACTGACGAACCATTCACCCATCCGAGCTGTCTATCGCTTGATGTCGATCAGAAAACGGGAGTGCCTACACTGTGGCTTGTTTCCTCCACGGTAAAAACGGGAAATAAAACTGAACATTGCATACTCAAGAAGCCTTTCCGGCAGTCTGAGCTTTATGCCAAGGTGGCTGCCCTACTCACTGACTCCCAGCCATCGAAAAATATCCATACAAAAGCTACGAATGGTGCAGAGCTCGCCCGTTTTTGCGGTCGGGTTTTAGTCGTGGATGACAACGAGATCAACCAGCAAGTTGCTGTCCGAATGTTGAGAAGACTTGGTTTTGAAACGGACTCCGTAAGTACGGGAACAAAAGCGCTGCGCTCCATTCGCAAGACTCACTACGCTGCCATTTTGATGGATTGCCAGTTACCTGGAATGAGTGGATATGAAACGACCGCTCAAATCAAATCCATGGAGATATGCAAGAAAATTCCCATTATTGCAATAACGGCCAATGCGCTTTCAGGTGATAAACAGCGGTGCTTGAATGCCGGCATGGACGACTACCTTCCTAAACCCATTCGCATTGAACAGCTGAGCGCTATTCTTGAAAAACACGTTGTGCCCATCTCCCTCACACGCCCTTCTGTCGACGATAGTTATTCTCAAGATCTTTTGAGTGAAAGCACGCTGAAATCCATCCGAGCCATTGGTGATAAGGGCGAGCCGGATTTTCTTACGGAAATGATAGATGTTTTCCTGGCCAATGCTCCAAACGTTATTGCTGAGCTTCGGCAAGCCGTCACCAAGAACGATCGCTTGTCTGTAACGCATCTGGCCCACCGATTAAAAGGCTTTTGTGCCAATCTGGGAGCACGCTCCATGGTAAACCTGTGTGCCAAACTGGAGGAACAGAAAAAAGGGCTGACGCTCGAGGATCAAAAGACTACTATTGAAAATATTTCTGCGCTTTATGAAGAGGTCAGAACCACCTTGGAAAAAGACTGGCGGATAGCCGCCTAGGGCAAAATATCATGAAACCTATGGACAATGTAAATGTGAGCTCGCTCGCTTTGACTGGTGAGCGTTTGTTCAAAGATCTTCTCGAATCAGCCCCAGATGCAATGGTTATTGTGAATCACCACGGCACCATTGTTCTGATCAATTCACAGACCGAGCGACTATTCGGCTATAGTCGTGATGAACTATTGGGAAAACCCATAGAGATTTTAGTGCCTCTCTCAGCACGAGCAAAACATGTGGACCAACGAAACCATTTCTTCTCGAATCCGCGGGAACGTCCCATGTGTAGCGCCTTAGATCTACGTGCTGTTCGAAAGGACGGCAGCGAATTCCCGGCTGAAATCAGCTTGAGCCCGCTGGTTACCGATAACGGAATGCTCGTTTCCAGTGCCATCCGGGATATTACCGATAGGAAACTTGCGCAAGAAAAACTGAAAAGTGCTTACGATGATTTGGAAAAAAGAGTACAGGAACGCACCGTCAAGCTGACCGAACTGAATGCACAGCTACAAGCAGAGATCAGAGAGAGAAAAAAAATGGAAGAAGAGCTCAAGCGCTCCAACGACGAACTGGAACAGTTTGCCTATGTCGCCTCTCATGATCTGCAAGAACCTCTCCGGGCGATCTCCACTAATTGCCAGGAACTGCAAAGTAGATATGCAGGCAAGCTTGACTCCGACGCAGACGAATGCCTGCACTTTGCTACGACGGGTGCACGTCGAATGCAGGCCTTGATTCGCGGACTTCTGGAATATGCGAGGGTGGGCCGTGAAGAACACAAGACGCAGCCGGTGGATTGCCAGGCGGTGGTGAGCGAACTCATCGAACAATTGAAGCCTTCTATTACTGAACAGGGCGCTGAGATTGTTTGTGACAATCTCCCCACCATTCAAGGAATTCCCTTCCACATCAGGCAACTGTTCCAAAACCTGATCGACAATGCG
>JACQOU010000117.1 GCA_016207775.1 Deltaproteobacteria bacterium | reverse complement strand
CCTCTGTGCTGATTCGGGGCGAAAGCGGCACGGGAAAAGAGCTGGTTGCCCGAGCTATTCATTATAATTCCACCCGAAAAGACCAAAAACTCGTCGCTATTAACTGCAGCTCAATCCCCGAAACGCTATTTGAAAGTGAATTGTTCGGACATGAAAAGGGTGCTTTTACGGGTGCGGATCAGCGCCAAATCGGCAAACTGCAGTTTGCCGAGGGTGGCACCGCTTTTTTGGATGAAATCGGGGATCTTTCCCTTGCAATGCAAGTTAAGTTATTGCGTGTTTTGCAGGAAAGACGGTTTACCCCCGTGGGCTCGAACCGTGAGATTGAGATTGATATGCGTGTTATCGCAGCAACAAACCGAAACCTTGAAGAGATGATCCAAAAAAATACGTTCAGGGAAGATCTTTTTTATCGGTTAAATGTAATTCCTATTTTCCTTCCTCCATTGAGAGATCGTAAGGATGATATCGAAAAACTGGTCAGTCACTTCATTGGAAAATTCAATAATCTGCACAAAAAGCAGATTCGGGGGATATCTCCCGCTGCAATGCAGTGCTTGATCCAATACAACTGGCCTGGAAATATTCGAGAACTTGAAAATGTCATCGAACATGCTTTCGTCATCGAAAACACAGAAAGCATCACGCTCGACTCCCTGCCCGCTTATCTTTCGGGCAGTTCAGACAATGGAACATCCTTAGCCGGATTTTTAACTAATACTCCGGCCCCCAACTTGGTATTGGGTGATGAACTTCTCGACTATAAGAGCTACAAAGAGCAGTTTGAGAAAGAATTTATTATTAAGGCTCTGAAAACTTTTAAGGGGAAGATCAACCAAACAGCCATTCATGCAAAAATCCCCAAAAAGACGCTTCTCAGAAAGCTGCAAAAATACAACATTCGAGCTGAAGATTATCGTCAGTAGGATGGCCTTGCAAAACTTATGAAGGGAGCTATCTGTAGTATAATGGCTTCATGCTTCCCTCCGCATTGCGTCTTCAAAGAAGAATATTAAGTCTTGTTATTTTGTTCCTTTTCGTGGGCCAAATCATGCTTTTTAGCGCAACCGGGGTACTTGCATTAGAGAAATACGGATCAGAATTTTACTTCTTGATTCGCCAAGCACTTTGCGCAGCCCTGGGTGTTATTTTGATGCTGATTCTGTCAAAAATACGTTACCAGATTTGGAATAAGCTGGTTTACCCCCTGATAGGCATTCAGATTGTGCTGGTTGCCCTCACTGTTTTTTCCGGACATGGACACCAGGCACAGGGTGCCAGTCGCTGGTTGAAATTTGGGATGTTTAGCTTTCAGCCGGGCGAATTAGCAAAGATAACGGTGGCTATTTTTGTCGCTCATTATCTAACCCTGAGCCGATCAACTCGTCTGTCTGCAAAGCGAAAAATTATTGAAATACTGTGTTTTGTTACGCTCATCCTTCTAATTTTCAAGCAACCAGACCTGGGCTCTACGGTTTTGTTATTAGGCCTGGCACTTGGCGCGTTCTTCATTGCGGGCGCAAGACCGGCACTGATCGCTGGTGGTATTGGCATTGGTTCGATCCTATTGGTTCTTGCGCTCCTTCAGGCTGACTATCGTCGGCGAAGGCTCATGGCTTTTCTTAATCCCTGGGCTGACCCCCAGGGGAATGGTTTTCAAGCAATCCAATCGTTTCTTTCTTTCCATTCCGGAAAGCTTTTTGGCGTTGGTTTGGGAAACGGAAATAGCAAACTGTTCTTTCTCCCGGAAGTTCATACGGATTTTATTTTCTCGCTGATAGGAGAAGAACTTGGCTTCGTTGGTGCATGTATCCTGCTCATTCTGTTTGCCTATTTTGCATATTGCCTCTTTAAGGTTGCGTTGAAAGCACCTGACTCGTTTGGTTCTTATCTGGCATTTGGACTCGCCTTCATATTAGTTGCCCAAATTGCTATTAATGTCGGCGGAGTGACGGGTATCATTCCGGTCAAGGGACTTCCCTTACCATTCATATCGTGGGGCCGATCGGCCGTTATCGTTAATCTCGCAATGGTTGGAATCCTGTTGAATATAGTCAGACAGTCGGGAATAATCGAAAAAAATAACGGGCCGCACTAAAGTTTAGGATTAACAAACATGAAGATTATTATTACCGGTGGAGGTACTGGAGGACATGTTTTCCCCGGCCTGGCCGTTGCAGAAGAACTGATATCCAGAAAATTTACGGTGCTGTACGTGGGAACAGCAGGGGGTCTTGAATCCAGACTCGTCCCTCCGAAAGGTATCCCATTTTTTACTGTAAGAAGCGGGGCTTTCAAGAATCAGAGCTTTTTAAAAAGAATTCGCTCTTTCGGTAATTTATTGGATGGTATTCGCTGGGCGATTTCTTTTTTAAGAAAAGAACGGCCTGCGGCTGTACTGGGAGTTGGAGGTTATGTCTCAGTTCCGGTTTGTCTTGCGGCTTTCTTTCTCGGAATCCCAATTTATCTTCAGGAACAAAATGTATCGGTAGGTATTGCCAACCGGTTCCTGGGAAAATTAGCCAAGAAAGTTTTTCTGGGCTTTGATCAGGCAGCTGCCTATTTTTCCAAAAAAAAATGCATTGTAACTGGAAACCCGGTCAGAAAAGAATTTTACGTTGAAACCCCTAAAATTAACCTGAAATATCCCTGCTTATTGGTTTTGGGTGGAAGTCAGGGAGCACGGTCAATCAATGAGGCCATGGTACACTTGGTTTCAAAGATTTCTGAAAAATTCCCAGACACAACCATTATCCATCAGACGGGCGACAAAGATTTCCAATGGGTGCGTGCTGCCTACGAAAAAGATTGTCGCAATCCATTTGTTATCATGCCCTTTATATCTGATATCTACTCAACCTATCTGAAAGCTACGTTAGTTCTTTCGCGGTCAGGAGCCCTTACGGTTAGCGAAATCGTTCAGGTTTCACGTCCAGCCATTTTTGTTCCATACCCCAGAAAAGGCCAAAATGACCAGACAGCCAACGCTTATTTCCTCAGGGAACATGGGGTTGCCCAGGTGGTTGAGCAGGGAGAAGAATTTGAGCCAAGGCTTTGGGCCGCAATTCAAGAGACTTTTCAGACGGAAATCCTTGCCGAAATGGTTACCAAATTTTCTGGGTTGCGGAGACCCGATGCACTTGCTAGCATCGGCGACCAGATTGAAAGGGATCTAAAAGTCTGATGTATGTACAATAAAATCAATAAAATTCATCTGATCGGTATTGGCGGAATCGGGATGAGTGGGATCGCTGAGATCCTCTCTCGGAACGGGTACTCGGTTTCCGGCTCGGACATTCATCGCTCCGACACAGTCAAGCACCTTGAAGCACAAGGCATCGAGGTATTTATTGGCCACGAAAGCAAAAACGTGGAACATGCGGAACTGGTTGTTTACTCAAGCGCCATCAAAGAAGACAATCCGGAATTCGCCGCCGCCTTACAAAAAGACCTCCCGACTATTCCTCGAGCGGAGATGCTCGCCGAACTCATGAGAATCAAGTATGGCATTGCGGTAGCGGGAGCGCATGGAAAGACCACCACGACCTCAATGGTAGCGATCATTCTTACTGAAGCTGGCCTGGATCCAACGGTAGTCGTGGGCGGCAGAATGGACAACTTTGGAGGAACCAATGCTCGGTTAGGAAACGGCGAGTTTATGGTAGTGGAAGCCGATGAAAGCGACGGCTCCTTTAACAAGCTCTCGCCTTCGATAGCGGTCATTACTAATATTGACCGCGAACATATGGACCATTATGGGACCGTCGGAAAACTAAAATCTGCATTCCTATCTTTCATGAATAAGACACCCTTTTACGGGCTTACCGTTTTGTGCGGTGACGATCCCTATTTGAGAATTTTGCAGCATAAAACCCATCGGCGAAAGCAGACGTTCGGTTTTCATAAAGATAATAGCTACCACGTCACGGATTATCAGGTGGAAGCACAAATCACCCGGTGTCGATTTAGAAGCCAAGGCACCACTGAAACCATTCAATTGAACGTACCGGGACGTCATAACGTACTCAACGCGCTGGCTGCCATTATTGTGGCCGATGAGCTATCGGTCCCCCGATCGGTATCGATCAAGGCGCTTTCAAAATACCAGGGCGTGCAAAGAAGGTTTCAGCTTAGAGGCGACAAGCAGGGGGTTTTATTTGTTGATGATTACGCCCATCATCCCACTGAAATCCGAATGACTTTAAAAGCTGCCTTTGAACGCTATCCGTCCTCAAGAATACGCGTTATCTTTCAACCCCACCGTTATTCTCGAGTCGAAGATTTGCTTGAACAGTTTGCAACGTGCTTCAAGGGCTGTCATGGCATTGCCATAACAGATATCTATGCGGCCGGAGAAACTAAAGTCGCTGGTATCGACAGCTCACTGCTGGTTGAAGCTATCCAGCGACAGGGCGAAGAAAACGTGATCTACGCTGAATCGCCAATGAAAGCAATTGAACGCTGGCTTTCTGATAGCAAGCCTGGGGATGTTGTGCTGACAATGGGTGCGGGAGATCTCCCAAATGTCTACAAACAGCTCTTCTAGAAACCGACTGCTGCGAGAGGTGCTGCACAACCAATTTTCAGATAGGGTGCAATTCGATGAGCCTCTTGCGCCTTATGTTGCTTACAGGGTAGGAGGCCCTGCCGATTTTTTAGTGTTTCCTCATACCGAAAAAGAGATTGCCTGGCTGTGCGATTTTTCGCGCTCCCACCAACTTGGCCTCACCGTAATCGGCGAGGGGTCGAATTTGCTTATCAGTGATGAGGGAATCGCTGGGCTCACCCTTATACTCCAGGGGTCCTTTCAAAAAATCACCACTATAGAGCATCCCAATAACGGGCCAGTCATCATCCAATGCGGCGGTTCAGTGAGTAAAAGCAAACTCCTCGATTGGGCGGCACTTAATGGATTTGCCGGCCTTGAATTCAGCGCTGGCATTCCCGGAACTGTCGGTGGAGGCATCTTCATGAATGCCGGCACTAAGTACGGGACTTACAGTGATGTGCTTCACTCTGTACGAATATTTAATTTCGATAGGGGGCCTTCAGAGTATCTCAAGGAAGAATGTCAGTTTAGTTATCGTGGGCAATCAATCGTAAAGAATGGTATTGTTATTTGGGCAAAGTTCTCGCTACAGCATGGAAACTCCGAGCAAATTCGCGGCGAGATTAAGCGGGTTTTGGATGAACGGGCTGCCAAGCAACCGCTCGACTTTCCAAGTTGTGGTTCGACTTTTAAAAACCCGCCTGGTTTTTCGGCGGGTCGTCTTATTGAAAAAGCGGGTTTGAAAGGCTTGCAAGTTGGAGGTGCCCAGGTTTCCGAAAAACATGCTAACTTTATTCTTAACAAGGGTAATGCAACAGCCAAAGATATCGTTACGTTGATCGCTATGGTGAGGGAAAAAGTCCAGCGCGATTGTGGGATTTTGCTGGAATGCGAGGTGATTCTGTTCGGAGGCAGGAATGCACAAGGGACGATTTCGGACAAAGCTTGAGTTTTCAAAACCCGCTCTGGTGTTTAGCGGTGGCGCAACAAAAGCGGCTGCTTTTCACGTGGGCGTCTGCCTTGCTTTACGGGACAAGGGCTTTTCTTTCGTCGGTGGAAAAGCCGAGCAATCGGCCCCTCTTAACGCCTGCCCTTATCCAAGGCCGAGGTTTCATCCCCATCAAATTGCAACTTACGTCGGCTCTAGTGCGGGTTCCCTCTTAGTATCTTTGCTCAGCGCCGGGATTCCTATCGAATCTATTATCAATGTTTTTTCCGGAGACCCGCGTTTCAAAATACCCGGAAGCTTCCCGGAAATTCCAAAAGTGAGCTATCGAGATATCCTTTCCATTCACTGGCCCAGTGCCAGCGGCGTATTAAAAAGCCTTAAGCGAAATCCGGTACTCAGCAAAACAGTTGAATCGATCGTCTTAAGAAATCTCAGGTTGCCAGGACTATTTTCCACTAAAGGTCTAGCCAAATACTTAAGAAAATTACTACCAACTGAATATTTTCACGAACTGAAGGCCGACCTCTTTGTAGTCGGAACACAGCTCGACCACTCTCGCAAAATCATTTTTGGCCGATTTGGAACCGAGAAGACTTTCGACGAATATTGCCAATATGCCTCTAACGTACGGATTTCTGATGCGGTAGCCGCGTCCATGTCTTTGCCTCCTCTTTTCGCCCCCTACCTCATTCAGCATGATGGGGGAAAAAAGCGCTACTACATCGATGGGGAGATCCGGGAAACGTTATCTACCCACGTTGCCAAGGAAAATGGGTGCGATCTGTTGATTTGTTCTTACACTCACCAACCTTATCATTATCGTGAGGATATCGGCTCACTTATGTACTACGGAACGCCAGCCATCGGCATTCAGGCGATTTACCAAGCCATTGAACAAAAAATCTACGCAGCCAAGAAAGCTCACATTAACAAAGCCATTGCCATTCAAACAGTGCGTGAGTTTTTTCGAGAGAACAAGTACCCACAGGAACAGCTCGATAAACTTATTCAGCTCCTGAGCGAAAGGCTCGATTTCAACGAAAAGCTTCATTACGTCTTTGTTCATCCTGAAGCTAAGGACCACCAAATGTTCTTTGGCGATCATTTTACTTTATCCGGTGAAATTCTTCAGGAAGTTGCCACCATCGGTTATAAGCGCGCAATGGCGGAACTGAGACGCTACGAGCTGGTTCCGGTGTAAGGCCCCCTAACCATCCTCAAGCTTGTTGTCCACTCACCACCTGTATACCAACCTGTATTCTGGCACAATGCTTGCTCCTCAGTTTGTCAGACAAGTTTATCTACGCTGGGACTTTACGTCCACAGCGTGGAAACTAGTTACAGGGATGACAATATCTGTCTGGCATGAGAACGGTAAGATTATTTAAACTACTCTCCTCGCGGCACAAGGTCGTTCTAAAGTTTACCCGTACACGCGCAGTATTCGCAGCGCTTGCAACCCTGCTCATCGTATTATTTGGTGTTGAACGTATCGCTCTATACGAACTCTCTCCGGCAGATCCAGCGAGTTCTCCAACCTGCATCCTTAAGGACGATGTGGTCCCCGCGGCTTGGAGCTATTTTCGCCCAGCCTGGAAAGAAACTGCCCTGCTATCACCTTTTACCTTGCAATCATCATCGACTAACCGTTTTCCGGGTTCTGCAGTGGGACTTAGCAATTTTATTAATGACCCGAAGGAAAGAATAGAAAAAGACTTTAGGATCAATTCATCGCTTGAGCATCAAGTATTATTTTGGATGGCTGTTTATACGGGCTATAGCAGTCACATGCGAATAGTTCACGATCGTAACGACTTGTCGATCGTATATGGCTTTATCGATCTGCGCTCCCTTTACAGAAGCATTCCGCCTTCCGAGTTTCTCGAAAAAAAGATTGATGATATCGAACAAGGGATTCTTAAGGAATTACGCTCCAGACTTACGGAAGCCGGTGGGTTAGCAAAGAATGAAATCTTACCCGCTCAGGAAAAAGCAGAAGTACAGGCCTTCCTTTCCAGGATCGGTTCTCTCAGGCCAAAAGACATCCGCAATCTGATCAGCTCTCTGAGAACCCAGAGCGGTCAAAATGACATGTTTATGATGGCTCTGTATCGCTCTAAAAGCCTGCTTCCTTTCATGGAGACCGTTTTTAGAAAACAAGGACTACCAACGGGTTTAGCGAGAATCCCATTCGTTGAATCGTCATTTAATATTAATGCTCTTTCCAAAGCCGGTGCCGCAGGAATCTGGCAATTTACTCCTGAGACAGCTAGGGAATGGTTGCCTACAGCCCAACCCGCAGTTTGGACCGACCCCGTTGTCCAGACACAAGGCGCCGCACGTCTCTTAAAGTTATACCGAAGTATTTTACCTGATTGGGGCAGCGCGATCACTTCATATAACTCTGGGATAGGACGAGTGCGACGGCTTATCCAAAAGTATCAAGCACTGTCTGTCGAAGAGCTGGTTAGGAACTCAATCACTGACCCGGAAGGCTTGGGCTTTGCTGGTAGAAATTTTTATGCAGAGTTTTTGGCTGCAAATCTTGTTGAAGCCTACAAAGAAGATATTTTCAAACCATGGCCGATACCCATGGACCTTTTTCTCGTTTTTAGAGGAATCACACCGTTTCCCGAAGCAGCCTGCTCAATCAAAGGCTAATCTTCAGCGGTATTGATAGCAAAGCACCTAACTTGCTTTTTTTAGTGGGGGAAGGGAAAGCTTCTTAAGTGCATATTTTGTTTCCGGTGCAACTGCATGCAACAGATCGGAAAGTTTTTCAATTGTGGGAGATGCCCGACCTGATTCGTATCTAGCCCACGCCTCCGGAGAGCTGGCTCCAAGGCGCAGAGCAGCTTCCCGAACAGTAAGACCGCTTTCAATCCGAAGTCTGTACAGCCATCGGGCAATTAACGGTGTCGGATCATTTGCGGAAATTAAAAATTTACCTCGTCCGGTAGGAATAATTTCTACAGAAAAGTTTCTTTTATCCACTACGGTTTTAAGGGCATCAGCCGCCATAATATAGGCGTCCTTTTCAGTATTCCCCTGAGTAAAAATGCCCAATGCATGAATTTTTACTTCCCAATAACGTGAACCCCTTCTAGGGCGTATCACTTTTCCTTCAAAGATCATTTTCTCTTCTCCTGTCGTCCATACTTCTTGGCTTCGTTGAGGATTGCCCTTGCTGTTCCTTCGGGAATTTCGTTATGTCTGGGTACGGCGATCGAATACGTTCCGTTTGTCCACTTTTCATGTTTTGAGCCATGGCCCGTGTTCCACCAACCACACTCAGTGAGTTTTTTCTTCAGATCTCGAGCCTTCACAAAATACGGAGTGTATACGTATAAGTATACATGTCAAGCACAATAAATGTATTTCCGAAGCAGCCTGCTCAATCAAAGGCTAATGCATTTAATTTGCAACGACGCTGTAGCGGCCATTCTCAACATAGATGAGGTCAGCGTGGAAGGGAGTTCCCGCATCATCCAGCCATTTAAGAAGGTATTGGCCTTGCTCAAGGCGGCTATATCCAAAGACCGAGTGCCGTCGATTAAAGCACCGTTTTTGAGAATTATCCGCAAGACTAAGTCTATAGGGCCCTTGTTCCAAAGAAACTTCCGCACCGGCGGGATTAAAAAGCTTAAGCGTAATGCATTTGGAGCCCCGAGGAAAAAACTTCGGGACGGCCCCGCCGACGATAGTTCCCAGGCTGTGATTCAGCTGCATTCCGGCATATTTTGCACTTTGTTCAAATATTTTCTGATCCAATGTGTCCAAGTAATGAACGGCACGTGGCTCGCGAGGATTGGGTACAAAAGTGTGCAAGGTGGTTAAGTGACCGGACGATTCTGATTCAAGCAAAATCGGTTCTGAAAAATCGACTGCAGGAAAGTTAAAACTTCCATCGGCTTCAGTTTTAATGGGTTGCAAACCGTTCCATACCCTGATGCTGGCCTCTGGAATCGGTTCTTTGATTTCATTCCTTAAGAGCCCCGAGAAATCTGATTCTGCCCTCCCCATCTCAAGAT
>JACQOU010000103.1 GCA_016207775.1 Deltaproteobacteria bacterium | reverse complement strand
GTGTGCAGCTTGTTCACAACGGCGTTAAGACATTTCTGCGAGAAAAATTCAAACGCTTGGATTTCAAAAGGAGCCGACCGGCATTTTTCCAATACACGCATCAAATCCGCTAAAGATTCCAATGCACATAAAAGAACGGTTGACTCTTTTGGCTTGGGGGCAAGCTTTAACGTGGCCTCCGTAATGACCGCCAGCGTTCCCTCGCTACCGATCATTAATTGAAGCAGATCAAAACCGGTATTATTTTTTTCCAAGCCATGGTTTAGCTCAATGAGTGATCCGCCCATTGTTGCTATTTGCAGTGCGGATACCCAACGACGTGCCATCCCGTAGCGAATGACCCGCAGGCCTCCGGCATTCGTTGCAAGATTTCCCCCTATCATGCATGAACCCTTGGACGCCAAATCAATCGGCCATTGAAGTTGATTTTGAGAACACACTTGCTGCACGTTCTCATTCAGTGCCCCTGCCTGTACGCGAATGGACCGGTTGGCACCGTCTACAGCCCCGATAGCATTCAGGCGACCTAGGTTCAGCACTAATTCTTTATTACCTGCAACCGCACCCCCACATAACCCCGTGCGCCCCCCCGAGGGCACCACTGCCACCTTGTACTGCAAGCAAGCTTTGAGAATTTGACAGACATCCGACGCAGTAGAAGGAAAGGCGATTGCTAAAGGATCGGATGGAAGCCGCGTCCAATCGGAGCCGAAATTCAAACGATCCTCTGGGGAAGTTAGCAAGCGATTTGAATAGGGGCGGATGGTTTCCAAGAATTCATTTTCGTTACTCATATACTGATTATCGCTATCTCTACCAGTTGGGTCAAAACAACCGTGCAATTGAGCCAGTATTTTTAGTAATATAATGGAAGCACCACAGAACATGAAAAGAACGGCACCCATTATTTTCATTTTTCTTGGTATCAGTGCGGGGCTTCTGGTTGGGGAACTTGTCCTTCGTTTATCGCTGCCGCGTTCTCATTGGGAGTTTTGGGATGCAGCGGATGATTGGAAGAGCGATGATGAACTCGGATGGGTAAATTCACCCAGTATTCGGATAACCACCCAGTCCTCCTTCGGCTGGGAAGTCAATTTCGAAACTAACCCTGACGGCATCCTTCCCCAACATGCAAAACGACCAAGAAATCGAAGCATCACACGGATTATTCTAATGGGAGATTCCACTACACTGGGCCGCGCCGTCCCCGAGGATAAAAGGTTACATAGCGTTCTGCAGAAAATTTTTGCACGAGAGGGTCGCCAGGTGGAAGTATTGAATGCAGCTGTTCAGGGGTATGCGACCGATCAATCGCTGCTTCTAATGAAAAGGTTGCTTCCGCTCTACAATCCAGATATCGTGATTTATACTTTTTGCCTAAACGATCTTTCAGACAATCATCTTTCAACTGCTTTCGGCTCTCCAAAACCACGCTTCGTGCAACAAGAAAATGGATTGCAATATATCCCAGCAGCAATGAACCTAAACAAAAAATTGGTTTGCGGGCCCCAGGGGCTGAGTCGATGGCTCAGATTTTCAGCTCTTTATCAATACGTCAGGCCTCACTACTTCCGCTTATGCAGAAAACTTGGAATCGGAACAGAACCCTTATGGCAACCGGAGATGAGTGAAGTGTTTTCCAAGATTGGTGCCGATCCCCGCTGGCAGCTCCTTGGTTCCTTGCTGACCGAAATGCAGAACGTAGCCAAACTGCATCATGCACGTTTCCTATTGTACGCTCACCCGGATGTCAGTGAAGTGTGGAAGCCGGCAATCGACTGGGCGATTGAGCAGTACAACAGAACCCCTTTACAGTACGACCGATTTGTTTTCGAAAAGAAGCTACAATCCATTGCAGCCTCAAACCAAATTAAGTTTTGCCCCCACGTCGCCCATTTCACGGCAAACGAACAAAAAGGGCCCTTTCACTTGCTGCCCAGAGATCCCCATTGCAACGCTGTTGGCTATGCGCTTAGCGCAGATTTATTGCACCGCTGCCTTTCCACTGCGTTCCATTAATGGAAACCTCGCAAATAAGCAGTTAGAATAGGAAAAGAGATACTTTCCTTTTCGGAAACCTCTAAAAAGGAAGGATGACCCTATTCGGAAAAGGCAGACAATATCAAAAGTATTTTCCAAATCACGGTAGCGATTGTTGTCGCTATGGTTATTTTCTTAGCAGCAGGGGAAATCGCCGTTCGTTTTTATGTCTCGCAAAACACTTTTTATGATATTGAGATGGCACGTTATGCCACTTTAATCAAGATGGATTCATCCAATCCTCAAATAAGCCACATTCATAGGCCATATTCGAAAGCCAGATTGATGAATGTGTCCGTTGAAATCAACTCCGACGGTTTTCGGGATCGTGAGCATTCACTAAACACAAACGGAGATTACCGCATTATTTTTCTCGGTGATTCATTAACGTTTGGATGGGGCGTAGAATTAACACAGATTTTTAAAGAGCGTTTGGAAAAAGAGCTGAAGAAGTCTTATCCAACCGATGTGATTAATTTCGGTATTGGAAATTACAATACCGAACAGCAAGTGAGCTTGTTTTTGGAAAAGGGCCTTAAGTATCGTCCTGACAAAGTAGTGGTTTTCTATTTCATTAACGATGCAGAGCCCACGCCACACAAATCAAGTTTGAGCTTCCTGGACCACTCCCGAGTCATTACATTTTATTGGTCACGAATTGGGGCGCTACTCAGCAATCTCTCACAGTCAAACTCTTTTCAAAACTATTACTCTCAGCTTTACGAGGAGAACCAATCTGGATGGAGAAGAACAAGAGAAGCCTTTATTCGAATGAAAAAAACATGTGACGAGCGGCAGATTCATCTTCAGGTGGTGCTGCTCCCCGAGTTGCACAATTTGCAACGCTACCCATTCAGAAAGGAGCATGCAACCGTGCTATCGTTTTTGAGTCATCTTGACATCGAAGCCCTGGACCTCGCACCTTTTTTTGCCGATCAATCTATGCCCGTTTCGCTGTGGGTTGCCAGAGATGATGCGCATCCAAACGCCCGGGCACATGAACTGATTGCACGGTATTCGCTTGAGTTTATTAAACGCCGAAAAAGAGGCCCTGCATGAAGCATTTTTTTGTAAAGTATGGAAAAATAATGTTCATAGTGGCTATTGTGCTTTCACTCATAACGGGTGCTCTTTTATTCTTGTCGTCGGGACCACAAAGTGCAGCATTTAAATACCAAATATTCTAAAAAAATCAGTTCGTCCATCTGGCAAAATATCGGAAAAGTGTTAGTTGCTTTATTGCTACTGTCCGCAGGGACCGAAATCGTAGCCCGATTTATTTTGCATCGGTCCATACCCAAGGAAATACCGGTAGGAACCCCTCTTATTTCCGGCTCTGAAACCTATGACTGGTTTGCACAACTCCAAACTGAACGGAAGGAGCTTGCTCAACAATTTTTTTCTTATGCACCTTACGTGCTCTGGCGCTACAGGACTTTTTCCGGAAAGACAATTAACATCGACGCCAATGGCAATCGATTCACCACCGGTTCGAAATGTGGCAAAAGCAGTGTGCGAATCTTTGCATTCGGCGGTTCAAATCTTTGGGGTGCCTATGTTCCCGATTGGGAAACTGTTCCATCCTACTTGCAAAAACGCTTTAGAAAAGCAGGGCGCGATGTTTGCATCATTAACTTCGGACAAGCGGGCTACGTCACTACCCAAAGTTTGATCGACCTTATGCGCCAATTGCAGGACAATCACTTGCCGCGCATCGTTTTATTTCTCGGCGGTGGAAATGATGTGGATGCAGCTTATGTGAGTCGCGAAGCCGGAGTTCATGACAACTATCAAATCATCGCTTCAAAACTTCAAAACAAACCAAGACTTGTGGCGCACTGGCATCGTCTTTTTCCCAATCTTGCACTGCTATTAGACTCGTCAGCCCTTGTAACCCAGAATGATATTGAAAAAAAACAAAACAGTGACCTACTGAGCAAGAAGATAGTGGCCACTTATCTGCAGAATATTCAGATGGTCCTTGCTTTAGGCAAACATTTCAACTTTTCGAGCCATTTTTATTGGGAACCAGCGCTACCATCGTCACGCAAGCAGCTTACAGCGGAGGAAAGAACATTTCTGGCATCTATTCCGGCAGTACAAGCCCAACTGCACAGACAAGTTTACGACGATATCAAGAAAGAGAAAAGGCATCACTCCCTTACACTACTCACGCCAATCTTCGACTCCACCGCTGAAAGAATGTGGATGGACACCAATCACTTCACACCGTATGCAAACCGCCGCGTGGGAGAGCTCATTTTTGATTCGCTATCAACCAAGTCCCAGATCTCTCACCCGTAATTTGTTGTCCCCCAACCCAAATCAAGATAAATTTGTTTTATGGCTTTATTTTCTGGTGAAACCGCAGTCATAAGATTGCGCACGTTTGTGCTCGTTCTTGTTTATGCCGCACTCTCCGTCGGATATTTTCTTCAAAACGCCAGTTACGGTTACACCGGCGTGGATGATGTATTCGTTCTTGCGGGGAGCTGGCGACTATTCAACGGTCAAATTCCATACAAAGATGCTTTGTTTATTCGCCCACCGATTCCCTATTTCTTACACTCTTTGTGGTTTTTTCTTCCGGATGGATGGCAGGTTCTGAGCACACGATTGTTTTTTTATATTGAGATGGCATTGTCTGGTTTTTTACCCATGCTTTGGGCTGTCAGAACCAATCGGGTTCATTGCTTTACACGTTTCCTGGCCTTAGGAATCATTTTCTTTGCTTTTGCTATTCATAGCACTCCTGCCCAGGCCTGGCATCAGATTGACGCTATCTTTCTTGCTTCTGCTGCCCTGACGAGTTTCCTTTTTTCCTTAACCGCAAAAACTGGGAGCGCACGCCTTGGATTTCGTATTTCTTCTTCTTTGCTTTTTTGCATTGCTGCTTTTTGCAAACAGGGCTTTGGAATTTTTCCTCTGATGTTATTAACATTTGCAGGTTGGGAGAAATTCCAATTAAAGGAAGACGGAAAAAAACGTCACGGCACAACCTTGTTTTGGTGTTCCATTGTCCCCTGTTTCTTGGTAGCCGTATCCATCGTCGGGTGCCTAGCTTGGATGGACGGATTAAGAGCATTTTTGCACCAGATGTCGATTCTCACCATAAAGCCCCTCATAGACTCCGGGGTTCGTGCATACCTTTATTCTCCCCTTCAAATATTTGCGCTTGCAGGGTTTGTCATTGTCTTTATACGTTACAGGCCCACAGCCGCACCCCCTGGGAATCCTAGTTTCTTTTCAAAACTTGATTTGGCGTTTTTCCTAATCGTATACATTCTGGTGATTCAGGCAAATCGAATTTTGATCTTTTTTCCAGCGTATGCATTGTTTTGGCTAGCCATCGGCGGTCTTCTGGGAAAAAGTTTCTTGTCATTCTACCTCCGACAGCCTTTCCCTCTCATTTCATGGTGTGTTTACGTTGGTATTTTATCTATTGCCTGGGCAGCTTCCATCAGCTTGGGATATCCAACCCCCGTACATGGATTTGCCGCTTTGGCTGTCCTGTTTGATGACTTGTTACCAGTGCCTTTCAAAATCAAATGGAAGAATAATCTTGCATCCATCATCATTGCTGGACTTATCTTGCTTTCATTCAGTCTCCACAACTATCGGCATTACAACGGAGGACCCAATAGGAATGTTCCCCTGGTCAATTTGGCAGATGTCTTTCCCCGCTTGGGCCCGATCTTCACCCCTACCGAATACTATGAAGCACAGAAAGAGCTCAAACAATTGTGTGTTGGGCATGCAATCAGTAAAGGCAAATCGTTTTTTGCTATTCCCAATGATCCCCTGATTTATTTTCTGTTAAACCAGGTCAATACTCTTTTATTGGATAGCGCCTGGGAAATTGAATTTCTTGGGAACGAAAAACGTTTCTATGATCAAATAATTTCTAAAAAGCCTATTCTAGTTGTTGAGAAGTTTCCAATGAGGCCGCTTAATAGACCCGCGAATCTGTTACCGCATTGCAAGGACTTAAGCGATTCCTACCGTTCAATCGAACACCGACATATTGGTAACTTGAAGGCACAGAGCTTTGAACTGGTAACAAATTTGGTTAAAGACTGGCAACTCATTGCAGAGGGGAAATATTTTTGTGTATTCAGACACCCAACAGACTTTTAGACCATTGTCCGGAAAAGCAGCTCCTATCTTTTTATGTGTCTTTATTGGGGTTCTCATTGCCCTGCTGCCCCACTTGGGAACTTATTATAAACACGGGACATGGGTGTATCTGGGAAACACCGACGAAGGCGCCTATCTAAACCATGCACGGCTTCCCTATTTTGAAGCCGGGCTAAAGTTTAGAAGTCCACAAACGTTGCCCTCTGAGAATGTGCCCAATTTGTATAGTTGGGTACAATTTGTCCCGCTTTCTAAAATCGCACGGTTCTTAAATATTCCGATCCTGTTTCTCACCTTTTTTTGGCGAGTGATCGGTGCCATTCTCTTAAGTTTGTCACTCTATCTGGTGTTCAGGGGTATTTTCGATGGGTGTACCCGGCCAATTCTATATACGGTTTTCTGCACCTGCATTTGTCTTGCGGATGGTGGGTTTATCGAAGGCCGGTCACTTGTCCGAAATCTCACATTCGTTTCCCACTTGTTTCATGGAACCACCCCCGTCGGCATGCCCCATGAGCTTTCTCAATATCGTGTGGTCACGCCCTTGCTGAACCTGCCTGTTCTCTTATTCCTTGCTTCTATCCTCATCACCACAAAGATTACGGAATTGGCGCGAAGTATTAAGGGCGCTATCGCGCTTGGATTGTGTATTTGTCTTTATTTCTATGTTTGGACTGCGGCTGTGTTGGGTCTGTGTCTAATAGCTATCGCATCACTAGCTATCGCATCGCCCTATTGTACAAAGAAAAAATCACACACCATGGGAATAGCTCCTTTTTCAAGCATCGCTCTTATCCTGGTATTTGGTTTGTTGCTAGGAGCCTATCAAATCTATGGGAATTTCCAGATTTCTTCCAACCCAAGTTTTAAACCTATTTTGGACAGACTTTGCCTGGGGCGCCCCCTTCTGCCACACGATCCCTATCGAACAACTTATTTGATCAATTACTGGGTATTTCTTAAGCTTGCAGTCGGGGCGGTTGGGATTTTCACCTTTGGTTTTTACAGACTGATCCCCATTTGGTGCTTTTGCCTGGCAGGCTATTTGCTCCGAAATAGCGCTGTGGTTACCCTATTGGAATTTGAAAATGAACATTGGATATTTGTTCAAAACCCGATGGGACAAGTTCTCCTACTCGGAACGATAGTCTTATATCTGGACCACAAATTTCCAACTCAAAAAGCATGGAGGATCGTCGGTGCCGCTTGGACCGCCTTGCTCTTGATATTGGCAATCATCTGGCGTCCTTACGAAGCCACACATGCCAGTGGAGCTTTGCAAATGAGCAAGTGGCTCTCCGAACTGATTCCCATGAAAAATTCGTTGGAAAACTTACATAGGGATTGCAGTCTCGCTGGCCCTGAGATTTCGATGGTCGCCATATTATTGTCGCCGGTTGCCCCTTTGCATATATCAAGAACACCGTTTTCAGAATTGATTAGCGACGATGAGGTGCACAATCGCTACACTTTGAATGGCTGGCTGAGCCAATTCGGACTGCATGAGTTTCTGGCCCAAACGGAAATGACATTTGAGCGGCATCCTGGTCTGACCACCAGGCCTGAGTGGCAATATGATGCGATTCAAAAAATTCGAGAAGAAAAATTTAAAAAGATCGCACTGGATAACGGTAGCTCCTTTATGAAGCGCTATGGGGTTTGCTACCTGCTCCTCCCCCAAAACGTTACGCCAACCCGAGGAGGGTCATGGCAACAAATTGCCCAATCATCAAATTGGGCACTTTGGAATCTTATCGATCCATTTAAGAAATAGATCGGTCTTTAGATACTCTTTTGTAAACTTCCAAGAGCCGAGATCCAAGTCTTGCGCGGGAAAAATTTTCTAACACGCAGGATCGGCCTTTATCAGACATGCTTGCACGTAACTTTTCGTCGGATACCAGACGAAGAATTGCGCCGGAAAGCTGACCAATATCATTTGGCGCAACACCAAGACATCCTGAACTCATATCCATAATTTCAGATGCTCCCCCCGTTCGAGTGGCAATCACGGGAATACCGCAAGACATCGCTTCCACAATGGCACGCCCAAAAGGCTCTGCTTCAGTGGAGGCGTGCACAACAATGTCCAGACTTCTATACACAGGGCAAATCTCAGGCGTGAAATCCACAAAACCAACCGATGGAGCAATGCCGAGTTTGCGAGTAAGCGCTTTCAGTTCCTCTAAAGAGAATTGCGATCCGGAGGTTTGATAAATGGCACCTCCAACAACATAAAAACGGACTCTCTTGGCAGATAACTCTTGAAGTACTTTCGAAGCAGCATGGAGAAAAACAGCTTGCCCCTTCCATTTTCCAAAGGAAGCCACTAACCCCACCCGAACGATTTCACCGTCTAATTTCGGTTCGAAACCAGCCAATTGATCCAGCCATTCAAATTGTGCGGCACCAGGACTGAAGTAATCTGAGTCGATGCCGTTATAGATGACCTCAGTAGGCAGATCTTTTATGAATGACTGTACGTCTTCGGCCACAGCCTTTGAAACTGCGATACCGCGAACAGCGCGATTGGAATATCGTTGCAATAACCCCCTTGCCAATTTCCTGGAAGCTACAAAGTCTCTAAGATGCCACACCACGGGTCGGTCTGGCAGGCCAGCTAGCGAAAGTAAGATGTGTGACTTGATGCCATTTGAGTGGATAACGGAGGGAGCAATTTTTCGAATGGCACCACGTAATAGTCGCCCAAAACGAATGGCCCCTACCCCAGCAGAAATATTTTTTAGCAAGAAAGGGAATACACGGGTGGTTCCCTTGATTGCGCTATCCCCGAGACCTGCAACGGTTCGAGGCAATCTCAAAACACTGACCTCTAACCCAAGCGACCTTAAATAAGGGTTGAGCGGACCTTCAGAAAGCAAAATAACATGCATCCGCACGTCTGGAGCCAGCCGACCCACAGAGACTATCGCATCCACAAGACTTCGCTCAGCTCCCCCGAAATTTGCTTCGGGATTAATATATAAAATCTTCATACTGCGTATGGTATCATGAAAAAGTCTCAATTTTTGCACCGTCTACTTTATGCAAGTAAGTTTACCGGAATCGTTAGCAGTCAATAGAAAGAATGAAAGCTCCACCCTGTTCGAAAACTACTGGGAATTCATGAAAACCAGAGCTGACTTTGGAAAGATACCTCGTCCGGTCGTTAGATGGTATCCGTCAGAGCAGTTTTGTGACATTGAAGCCATTTATTATTCTTTTGTGAAGTCTGCCTCGCAGCTTCTTGATTTTGGTGCAGGAGATCTTTCTCTCAAGAAAAAATTTCTAGATGCCGGATTTCAAGGGAACTATTTTACTTGCGATGTATCCCGTAATTACCGTTATGATTTCCAATCAATCGATGAAGTTGTAAACTCCGGACGCATTTTCGATGCAGTCATTGTTCTCGAAGTGATTGAGCACATGACGTTAGATGCATTTGAACGTTTTTTTCCAAAGCTGCTCAGTGTTATCGCCCCGGGAGGCCGCTTAATTCTATCGACTTCTAATGCAATGCACATCAACGGCACATGGGCAGGAGACATCACGCATGTGAAAACCTATCCGCAGGCTGATCTGTGGGCCTTGCTGACCCTAAAAGGTTTTAACTGCGTACCCTACCGAATCGTTTGGCTTCCAAAGCATCTGAATCCTTTAAAGTACGCCAAATATCAAATCAACAGAATACTCACTCACTTGTTGGGTGTCGATTATGCAGTGGGAATTTGTCTGTTGTGCACAAAGAACCTATAATCATAGCATCAATAAAAAAACACTATGGTTCATTTAAGAAATCGACTATCCATTGCCGGATGTAGCCTTTTTTTTATTTTCCTGGCCGGGGTATCCATCCATCTGCAGTGGAATGACAGCATGGATCATTATGAGCATCCGGTCACTATCTCTCATTTTCTTTCTTCCAATAGCCTGTTCAAAATAATTTTTGACCCGGAGCATACTGAAGCCCCTTCATCGAGGAATAACTTTCAGGCAAGGGAATTATCGTACGTCACCGATTACCTGGATGTTAGGTTTATGGCTCTTTGTTCGAAATGGGGATTCAGCCACTCACTTTCCATAATGAAATATTTCTCTTTGGTATGCCTCGTTTTGTTGCTTTGGCACTTTATGCGCCGAGCTTTGAATTTTGATATCCAAACCAGTTTTTTGCTCACATGCCTTTTTTTATTTACGCCTTGCGTGTTTCTCTTCTCACTTTTTCATCACACGTCCAAGAGCCTCGTTGCCGTTGGGATGGCTGCCACGCTTTACACGTGCGCTTATATCTCCAGCAAGCCAAAAAATACTCTACGTTGGCTGTTATTTTTTTCGCTCGTCCTAATCACTGAGCTCTTTGATTTCCAGGGGGTCCTCTTTGCTGGCTTTCTGATTTTAGGATTGGCCATTCAAAGACTTTTGCATAAAAATAAACAGTCCTTTTTCCTAATCGGCGCAGTTTTATGCGCATGTCTCGTCTACTTTCTTTACAAAAGCTACCTGGGACCTTGGCTTGTATTTAAAGCGCAGGGTTATTATCCCGGACAATACCTTCGACCATCTTTTCCAGTGGAGTTTTTTCATAAACCCATCCGAGGACTTTACTATTGCGTGCCTCTGGTTCTTGATTATGTCCGATACTACGCCGGAAACGTTAGCAGACTCACAGCGCTGGGGATCCTTGTGATTGTGCTGGTAACTCCTTTGTGGGTGCCACCAAACAAACAGTACCTTTCAAGGTCGGCTGAAAGACTTACATTGAGCTAGTTGCTTGCATTAGGATTGTTTGGCGTCAGCACACTCATTATTCTAATGCATGAGCTGTCAATTGTGATGATGTATATGGAACCGATCCGACGAATCTATTATTGTTTTCCATGGACAGTGATAATGGCATTCGGTTTTGCCTACTGGTTAAGCTGGTTGTTCAAAGAAATTCCGCAATCCAAATACGTGGCCAAACTCATTATTCTATTGATGGTGATGAACAACTTTTCCGAGCTGTTTCAGCATAAAACCGCTATCGATAATGGCCACGGCTGGAGCAAAATGGGAGAGCAACGCCTGATTGCTCTGCGCAATTATCGCAATCCCTCGTTCTATGTCCCGGAAAAAGTAAAAAAAGACGCTGTCTACCAATCCTTCTTAAGCTATATTCAAAGTAGCCACTAACACAATATGAAGCCAGTGAACATTTTAACGATAGGGCACTCTTACGTTGTCCGTGCAAATAGGGCCGTCATCAGACAAATCGCACGTCAGCCTGGGATTGAGATCACTGTCGCATCCCCCCGGTTCTTTAAGGGTGATTTGCGTCCTGTGCACTTCGAGTCAGAGGTATCTGCTCCCTATGAGTCAGTTGAATTGCCCGCTCATCTCACTCATATCCCACCTATTTTTTTCTACCGGGGTATCGCAGCGCTGATGACCGCTACACCGTGGGACATTATTCACTTATGGGAGGAGCCCTACACGGTCGCTGGATACCAAATCGCACGCGCAGCTACCCGATCCCATATTCCCTATTTTTTTGTCACTTTTCAAAACATCGAAAAATCTTATCCCTTGCCCTTCAGTTACTTCGAAAAGTTTTGTGTCTCACATTCAAGCGGTTGGGTTGCAGCAGGCCGCACTGTGCAGCAAACTCTGCTTTCACGCGGCTACTCCCAACAGGGCAGTGATCTTATCCCGGCGGGTGTGGATGACGATTTATTCCAACCACAGCCCCATTTAAAAGAGCAGATGAAGAAAGCATTAGGCTTCGAAGGATTGGTCGTGGGTTTTGCGGGCAGGCTTACGGAAGAAAAAGGAATCGATATCCTGGCAAGCGCAATGCAAAAGATTCCAGGCCATTGGAACTTACTCTTGTTAGGCAGCGGTCACTGCGAAAAGAAATTGCGGACTTGGGCACAGAGTTTGAATCTTGGAGCGAGGTTCAGGATTGTGTTGGCAACACATGATGAGGTACCGCGATATCTGAATATCATGGATGTGCTGACCGTACCCAGCCAAACGACTCCTCGATGGAAAGAACAATTCGGGCGCGTGATTGCCGAAGCCTTTGCCTGCGGAGTTCCTGTAATCGGTTCTGATTCAGGAGAAATCCCGTATGTGATCGCTGACGCAGGCCTAATCATAAAAGAACACGATACAACCGCTTGGGAACAGGCCATTCAAGCGGTTCTCAACTCGCCCGAAAAGCGAAATGAAATGCGCAAAGCGGGACTTCTCCGGTTCAATAAATGTTTTTCAGCTTCAAGCGTTGCCGCAAAATATATTGCTTTCTACGAAAGACTGCTATCCCAATGATGGGCCCAGACACCATACCCCTCAGTAAACGCGAGATGTCAGAGCAAGCCGAGCACTTTATCGTCTCGGCCCTTAGAGAGGGACAGCTTTGTGCCGGCGGACCTTATACGGAAAGGGCCTGCCGCTACTTGTGTGAATGGATAAAAGCCCATGAAGTGTTCCTAACCACTTCAGGAACAGCTGCCCTGGAAATGGCAGCCATTCTATTGCATATCCAAGATGGAGATGAGGTCATTTTGCCCTCGTTCACATTTCCTTCAACAGCCAATGCCTTCATGCTAAGGGGCGCCAAGGTGGTACTCTCGGACATTTGTCCACAAAGCCTCTGCCTCAATATCCAAATGGTTGAAAGCCTTTTAACCCCTCGCACTCGTATTGTGGTTCCCGTCCATTACGGTGGCATGAGTTGTGATATGGAGTCACTTTCACGGTTAGCGCATGGAGTAGGCTTTCACATCGTGGAAGATTGTGCCCACGCTCTGGGGGGGCAACTCGGCGGAAAACCTTTAGGCAGTTTTGGCGCTCTTGCAGCTTTCAGCTTTCATCAAACGAAGGCGCTTTCCTGCGGCGAAGGAGGGGCACTCGCTATCAACGACTCTAAACTTATCCGCCGCTCAGAAATTATTTTTGAGAAAGGCACCAACAGAAGACCATATTTAAGAGGTGAGGTTTGTTCGTACAATTGGCAAGACATTGGCTCAAGTTTCGGCTTATCAGAACTGCTGGCCGCTCTGCTGGCAAGCCAACTGCCGCACTTTGAGCAACAAATAGAAAAACGAGGACGACTGTGGCGCTCTTACTTTGAGCGGCTGGACCCCTGGGCGGGGAAACATGCAGTCAGGCTTCCCCATACTCCCGAAGGATGCGTTCCCGCGTACGAAACTTTTTGGCTCTTGATGCCAGACAGGAAACACAGAGACTCCCTCCTTTCTCACCTCAAACAACACGGAATATCGGCTGCCTTTCACTATATCGCTTTACACCTATCACCGATGGGGCAAACGCTGGACTATCAGCCCGACGATCTACCGGTGAGCAAACACGTCACTGAGACGATCATTCGCTTGCCGTTTTACGCCAGCATGTCGGAAGCAGAATTGGAGCGTGTAACGCGGGCGGTAACGAGTTACCGGTGGTAGACGCAGCGGAAACGGCAGAATCGGCATCCCCAGGCAGAGATTGATGCGTATTGGAATCTATTACGGCCGGTTAAATTGATAGATACTCCGTGTGCTCGTTACGTTGCAAATAAGATTTTACAAATTACTGGAAAGGATCATCTGCCCCGTCATTAGCTGCTCTCGAAGTAATTTAGTTTTACAAAGGCTTTGGGAAACCTGCTCTTTGTACTTTGCCTCAAGATCAATAGTTCTTTTCCTGTAGGGGATAATGTTGTTGGCTTCCAGTCTGTTTCGTTCAACGTAATTCATGGCACGTCTAAAATCTCTTCCCCAACTTAGGATCCTAGAAAATGGACGTGATAACCAGAAACGAATCTTCTTTGCCCGGCCTTTTTCAGCCTTCATAATTCGCCTGGCGATCACACCGCTAAGCGCCCGACGGTAGGCACTCACGGCCTTCTTGTCTTTTGAGTAAAAAATTAAGTGGATATGGGAGCCGTTATTTGCGAAATGGTAAAGGCGAATCCCAAGCTTTCTCGCAAGTAAAGGGATGTATTGTCGTACCCATGCTCGGTGAGAAGGACTAGCCATCGACAAGGGTCCCTTTGCCAGCTCGGATTTTAGGGTGACATGCAATGCTTGAGTGGGGGAAAAAGGCCGTGGCTCACGTCGTCCCAGATACGTACTTTGGCTTTTTATCGACGGTGCCATG
>JACQOU010000110.1 GCA_016207775.1 Deltaproteobacteria bacterium | reverse complement strand
GGGCATATCGGACTGGTTGCTAAAGGAATTCAGATATTCCTTTGCTGCTTCTCCCTTGCCAGCACCCATGTCAATCCAGTGACTCCTTGGATTTGACGCTAGCCTTCCCGTCGCTCGTTCGAAAGCCGGACCAAAGGTCATGAAGTATTGCTTTAAATCTCGGCTTTTTCGAAACTGAGGATCATTTTTAAGGAAACGCTGAAGAATTTTCACGCACTGTAGCTCAGGCGCGGCTTGGCTTGGCGTAGGAACCCACATAGAAATTGATGCAATTAATATAATTGAAGCAGCCGAATTTAACATTTGTTCTACTCTATCCCAGTTCCAATTTCCCTGAAAGAACCGCAAGAAGGTATCGCAGCAGCTTCATTTCACGGATTATTGGTGGGTAGGTACTGGGTCACGGTACAATCTCTTCGATGGATCAGGGGATCTTCTTTTAGCCGACGCTACCAAACACACCATAGTGTGTGGGTCCTGTTTGCTGTGACTTGATTCTTACCTATACTACTAGTAGTATTACTATATGAAATTGAGCATTTCACTTCCCGAATATGTGGCTAAGGAGATTAAAGGGTTGGCCAAAGAAACTGAAAGAAGTATTTCCTGGTGGATTCAGCGTGCCTGGGTTGTTGCCAGGGATCAGCTTCGCAATCCGGCGGAGTATCAGAAGGCTAAAAAGGCGGCTTTGGCAAAGCTGGAAGGACTCGAAGGTGCGCTTAAAGAGGATTTTCCAAAGACGAGTTCAGTTGAGCTGGCCCATAGCTCATTCAAGAAGAAAAAATGAGCTGTGTATCTGTACGACACTAATATCTTCCTTGAGATCCTCTTGGGCCAGGCTTCTGCCTCCAAGGCTTTAAAGTCTCTTGAGCTCATAAGCGAAACTAAGCGGGGGTGGGTGACTTCATTTTCGTTGCATGCCATCGAAGCAATTATAGGGAGCACGGCAAAAGTTAACGTCCTCAGTGATTTTCTTGAGTTTGTAAGTGGTCATCCCTTTCTTGATCGCTATTCCACATCAACCGACGAAGAAAAGAAGATTTGCAGGATTTGTTCCGAGCTTAAACTCGATTTTGACGACAGCCTTCAGTACTATGTTGCCAAAACGAATCATTTGACGTTAGTCACTTTTGATAAGCACTTCTTAAAAGCAAAGGGGATCAAGGTTCTGTTTCCGGCATGATTCAACGGATGGCGCGGTCCATTCTTGGTCCCTTCTAACTTCACCGAACTTAAACTAACTTCACCACACCATAATGGGAGTATCGCTCTAAATCGACGATATATTTTAGTTTTGTTGTGATGTCCGACTCTTAGAGAATCGACTATTTTTCCCCAGTCGCGCAGATTGCTAAGCTGCTTTGTTAATGATCTTGGGCGTTCGCGGAAGAACCGCAATCCGTAAATCGCTCAGTTCTTCAGCTAAAAGGTCGAACACATCGTCAAAAGACAAAAGGCCTACCGCATTGCCGGCTGCGTCCACGACGGCTACACGGCGAACACTCGCCTCTTTCATCTTATGGGCAACTTCGTAGATACCCTGGTCAACGGTTACCGCTTCCACACCCGTCGTCATGATTTTTTCCACGGGTGTTTGGGCCGGGTCGATTGCTTCGGAGATGCATCTAATGACGATATCACGATCGGTGACGATCCCTTTCGGCGTTCCTGCTTCCAAGATCAGTACCGCACCCACTTCATCTTCCTTCATAATTTGAGCGACTTCTTGAATTGGGGTTGTGGGTTTGCAATACGAAATATTTTTTCTAATGATGTTTCCGATAGCCATGATGATGTACTCCCTTACTAGAAAAACTATTGCATGACTCGTACCAGTTCGTGCTTCTACTGAAGGATACTTTGCAATGCTGTTCGTATGCTTGGATGGCTGAATTCAAACCCATCCTTTTGTAACCTAACAGGGAATGCTCGCTGACTTGCGAAACACAACTCATCAGCCATTTCCCCTAGAAAGAAGATCAGTATCGATTCGGGCAGTGCCATTATGGTTGGACGCCCAAGCACTTGGCCGAGAGTTCTGACAAATTGTTCATTAGTGACAGGTTCGGGGGCGACCATATTGACTGGTCCGGAGATTGCCGTTGAGTTTAGGCAATGGATGATCGCGTTGATCACATCCTCGCGGGAGATCCAACTAATAAACTGCTTCCCATCGCCGGCCATGCCACCCAGTCCCGCCCGAAATGCTGGGAGCATCGTTTTGAGCGCCCCTCCGCAAGAGTCTAAGACAATGCCAAACCTCATGTTCACCACGCGCGTTCCGCTCATCTTTAAAACTTCCGTCGCCTGCTCCCACTCTTTACAAACCTCCGATAAAAAGCCCTGTCCAGCTTCACTTTCTTCAGATAACTTTTCTTCGCCCCGGTCACCATAGATACCTACGGCCGACGCACAAAGAAGAATCGAGGGACGAGCCTGACACTGTAGGATTGCGTCACAAAGAAGTCGGGAGCCCAGAACACGGCTATCTCTTATTCTTTTCTTTCTGGCTTTATTCCACCAGCCGAAAATGTTTTCTCCGGCGAGGTGAATCACCATTTCAATACTTTGAAATTTTTCCTTTTCAATATACTGATCTTCGTAGAGCCACCCAATAGCCGTATGGTTCGTTGCCACGCGATCGCGAATTATTGGCAAGACTTCATGCCCAAGTTGTAAGAGCCTTGTTGTAAGCGCAGAACCTATAAAGCCTGTTGAGCCGCTAACAGCAATCTTCATGAGAGAAGTCCCTCAAGAGACGAAGAATCGGCTTATACGCACACGCAAGTGTTATTCTTGTTTCTTGTCAACCCTAAACAAATTGGTTCGGGAGCTACACGTGTTGCGCAACACAATCTGAAACGGCTGAGGTTAAATTAAAACCCTTAATAGTTCTGTTACCCAGATCCTCGCAAACTCAATGAGATTGCTTTGGAATGAGCTTGCTTTGGGCCTTCGGCCCTCGCAAAGACAGCCGTAGGTCAGCCTCCCAGGGATATTGCACGCTACTCAGTGTCTCTTCTCGGGGCGCGGATAATGGAGCGCGCGTTCTGATTGAGAATGCGTTTGCGAAGGCGAATGCATTTAGGTGTAATTTCCACCACTTCATCATCCGCTATCCAGGCAATGGAGCCCTCGATAGTCAGAGGTGCCACGGGGGTCAGGATGATATTCTCGTCACTTCCGGCCGCTCGAATATTCGTCAGCTTCTTCTCCCGGCAGATGTTCACATTAATGTCATTTTGCTTCTTGTTTTGGCCGACAATCATTCCCTCATACACATCGGTTCCTTCCTTAACGAATAATCGGCCGATGAACTCTGTAAAAATACCTTCGCCAAGGACGAGAGTTTCGGCTGATAGGCGCGCCATTGCGCCAAGAAGTCCGACATCCAAAACAAACAATTTGAATTGATTGTGATTCGCATAGCCAGAAAGCGGAATGCAGCCTGCAGCCTGCAGAAATATTCTCTACCTTACCACTCCTCTGGCTTGCCAGGATTGGGTGAGCACGAAAGCGGCCTATGGTTTCTTTTCCAATGATCGTTTTTCAAAGGAAAGGTTCACTGAGGGGTTACCACAAATAGACGAACAATCATGACAATCACGAAATCTTATGCAACAAGACGGTAATCAATATCATGGGGCATGCAATAACAGGGAAGGGGGATTCGTGTTTCTTTCTTTAAAACTGTTCTTGGTAGTCCATTTGTTATCCTTTGGTTCTGTCGCGGCGCCGAACATCCACGATTACAGTAGAAAATTAAATTATCCAGCGGATGTTTCTTCCAATCGAATCATTCCAAATCGTTTTATCATTCAACTAAAAGGTCCGGCATTTGCCGATACTCTAAAAGAGGAGCGGCTTCGTAGAGCAAACCCAGCTTATTTTTCCGAAAGATTCCGGGGTGATCAAATATCCAAACTTCAACACCCCCATCTTGCTTTCAAGGCTGACTTTGAAGCAGCCGTCCGATTAAGCAATGATGCCTCAAAATATAAAATACATTATGAATATTTTACCGTGTTTAACGGAGTTTCGGTGACTGTTCCCGACGAGAATTTGTTAAAAGGCATGAGAAACATAGAAAAAATTTATCCTGTCACCACATTTTCAATTCCTGAGCCGGCAAACAAAGGCAAGGCCAAAAACGCGGACTCCTTTTCGTCAAAAGATTTTCTTCCGCCTCTTAACATTCCGGAAATTTGGCAAAAATATCAGCTGGACGGAACCAATATCAGAATCGCCATTTTCGATACGGGTATTGATTACGAACATCCCGACCTGGGCGGATGCCTGGGACCAAACTGTAAGGTAATGGGTGGGTACGATTTTGCAAACAACGATAGCAATCCGATGGATGATCATGGCCATGGAACCCATGTTGCCGGCATTGCCGCAGCAGATGGAACTAAGAAAGGAGCAGCACCCAAGGCACGTCTGGTTGCGTACAAGGTGCTCGATTCGAATGGTATGGGGTCCTCGGATACTATCGTAAAAGCAATCGAATATTCGTTGGATCCCAATAAGGATGGAAATTTTGAAGATGCGCCACATGTTATGAATTTTTCGCTAGGAAGGCTTGGAACAATTGACGATCCAGTAGCCCTGGCAGTGGATCGGGCAGCGAATTTTTCTGTGGTAGTGGCTGCAGCAGGAAATGAAGGTGCTAACCCGGGCGGAGGGACCAGTGCTTCGGTTATGCGACCGGCTTCTGCCATTCAAGCTTTGGCTGTGGCAGCCACGGATGGGACAAAAAAGATTGCTTCTTTCAGCAGTGGCGGACCGTCGGTTTCGTATACAGCAAAACCGGATATCGCGGCTCCCGGAGTGAATATTTTATCCACAGTGCCAGCAAGCAAGTATGCGCAGATGTCTGGAACATCCATGGCTTCACCCCTTGCGGCGGGCATTGTGGCTCTTCTTATTCAGAAATTCGGTAATATCCATTCCGATATTGTTAAGGGGCTACTTTCGACGACCGCGTCACCCATTTCCTGTTATCAGCAGGATTGTGAAAGTACCCTTTTGGATAAGTTCTTTCATGCAGGCGCAGGGCTAATAAACCCATCAGGTGCGCTTGATGACAGATTTGAACTAGCTCGAGACCGATCCGCCGAGAAAGGTACCGATCCAGCCACTACCCCGAACTTGGGCCTCATTCCACTGGACAGCTCGGTCGTGGATCGCTCGTTCAAGATTCCTTTTCAATGCTATGGAAAGACTCCTCGCCAGTATGAAATAACGGTTGAACATGACCTTGGCAATGACGCTTCAGTGCATTTCGATCCAAAGGAAATTTCGGTCACGGGAACAGCACCTCAGAAGTTTGTTGTTAACCTCAACGTCAGACAGGCGGTTGCGAATCTGCAATGGAATCCAATCTACCCATACTCACGAGGCGTACTGATAAAAGTGCGTGATAAAGCATCGGATGTAACTCTCAAGGTGCCTGTTGCCGGATTCTTGCGAGCCTCGTTGAGGGTCATTGTCCCGGATGCACTAAAAATATTATCTTATGGTGGCTTATTTTTTTCGGCAGCTCCCAATTGGATGGAGCTGTACACAAATAGAACTTACTATATAAAACCGGGGACATATTACGATTATTATTTTGGATATTCTAATAATAATGTCCTTAACTTTTTCGGTGGATCTTTTGGGATTGAAAAAAGTTTTGTTCGCAAGATCGATCCAGATGGCGTGCCCAATCTGAAAGAAGTTACTCTCAAGGAGCCAGATGGAAAACCCGCTTCAAATAAGTCAGTAGCTATAGATATGAAACCGAGAATCCCGGTTCAAATCGTCCACTATTATTGGCTACGAACAGATTCGCAGGGAAAGTTTAGACTGTACTCCAATGCGCTGGATGATTTTTGGGAAGGTGTCTTTTCTTCGTTTTGGAGTGTTGGAACAAAAGCCGTGTTTGTTTCGGACAAAATTTCCAATACCGGACAAAGTGAACAGGTTGAACTTCCCTCTTCAGGTTATGAGACATACACTATCAACCCGCTAATTCCTAAAGTGATTAAACCTGCTTATTACTGCCATAACTTTAGATGGAGGCCTTGGGATGGAATCTCTGAATCCCAGGTAGATACCTTCAGCTTTGGAAAAACGGGGTACGGTTCTTTTACATGGGACTCATACCTGGTTGTTCAGCCGCCCCAGGATTTGAAAAAACCATGTAGTGGTCTCATAGACTGGTTTTTACTCAGCATGACTAATTCTCCCAGAGGTCTTCCGGCCCTGGTTGGTAATGACGGACACGCTTTAATTGAAATGCAGAATCTTATTGAAGTAGGAAATACACCGGGTATACCGGCTGGAAGGGCCCTGGTAAGTAATGGGCAAAAAATATCTTTTGAAAATTATAATGTAACCTACGGCGTGGGTGAACAGGCTTCGCATGCGGCAGTAAATTACAAAATCGCAAGAGCGGTTGACCAGAAGGTTATTAGTGAAGGGGCTATTCAGTCGATAACGGATGTGGATTTACAACCAGGTCAGTACGTGCTGCGCAGATGGTTGGCCGAAAGCCCCGACACCGTATTCGCGGAGACAGAGTTTACAGTCAGAAACCGGGCCGGCACCACGCTTCTGCCCGGTCTAAAGAACTTTCTTTGGAATAGGAATGGTAGCGAAGTGGGCGTAATTATATCGGCTAACCTTCCGCTCGAAGACTATTTGGATAGTGATATTTCAACACTGTCGTTTTACCTTCGGAAATCTCAAGAAGCGGATTGGCTTGCGGTTAACATTGTTCCTTTTGATGGAAAACGTTCGGTTTGGAAGGGTGATTTTAGTATCGATAGTGAAGTGGAAAAATATGAAGCCAGAATTTCCTTTTCCAACCAAGCGGGCGATCTACAAAACATTTACCTCAAAAATCCATTCAGCAAGAAATAGACTGTGTGCCACCTGGGATAGAGAACAGGTTCAAGAGTCTTGCCCAGAACCTTGTTGAAGTGGCACTTTTCGATCAACGCTGCCCAGCTGTCCTTTGGCACGGAGGCTAATGTGTCTGGAACGAACAGGGATGTATAGGAAATTCAAAAGGCCTTTTTTCTATCTGTTAGCGTGAGAAGAGCTGATTTGGGATCTTTTGAGACCGAAATCCGGCCAGCGGCGCTGTCTCCCAGTGAACATCTACCG
>JACQOU010000102.1 GCA_016207775.1 Deltaproteobacteria bacterium | reverse complement strand
TTTTAAAAAAATAAAAAATATTAAATCTTATTTGCAGCGTAACGCAGGCCTAGACAGGCAGTGGGGTATTGGGAGCGAGCAGGGACAAAACAGGCTATGACTTGGTAGAAAGACAAGCAGCACAGAACTTGTTGGCAAAAAAGTGACGTATGTCGATGAGCGTTTTTTAGGCGAAGGCCTGGGCAGCGCAGCCAAGTTGGAAGGCTACCATCCCTTGCCTTATGTCGGCAATCATGTCGCCGGAGCTCGTTTTGCTGCGGTGCTCTTTTAAGTTTTTTTATTTATAGGGATGTTTTTCTTTCTTAGTTTTCTGCTGAAATGAAAGACGATGTCAAGGCGAGCAACCGAAAGAGTCCAATTTTACTTTCTGCTCTTTTGCCTTTTCACCCTGTATGCGCTTTCCTCCAGAGCGGACGGTCCAAGCCCGGGAACAAAAATTCTTTACGATGTTCCGCTCGTTCGGCAATCGACCAGCTATTCCTGCGGAGCAGCTGCCCTTCAATCCGTGCTGGCGTTCTACGGAATTGAGTATATGGAGACCGAGGTCATGAAAGCCGTCCGCACTAAGCGAGTGATTGGGACCTGGAGTGATGCAATGGCCGACTTTGCTTTTGAAAATGAACTTGCGGCTGAGAACCGCCAGAATCTGACTCTGGACGATCTCAGAAGAAATATTAGCCTGGGCCATCCGGTGATTGTTGAAATTCAGGCCTGGCCCGACGACCCTATTTCGGATTACACCGATATATGGACAGAAGGTCATTACGTGGTTGTTATTGGGGTAGATGAAAGAAACATTTATTTTGTGGATCCTTCCATTCTAGGTGGCCGAGGGTTTATCCCCATTGCTGAATTCCTGACTCGCTGGCATGAGATTGGCCGTCGAGGTGAACATCTTTCTCATACGGGAATACTGTTTTCCGGTCCCATTAAAGCGCCGCCCCAATGGCAGCACATACCTTGAGCTTGTGCACCGTTCTGGTGTACATTAAATAGGAAGGTTTTTTCGGCAATATTCAACCGGTTAGGCAATTCCAAAGAAAAATATAAAGGGGAATCCAATGGCTGGAACTAAACTTTCTGTTCTTGTAACGGGAGCTGGTGGCTTCATCGGTCATCACTTGGTAAATCGTCTGGTGAAGGATGGTTTTTATGTCCGTGGGGTGGACATTAAGGAACCCCAATATGAGGCGACTGCCGCACAAGAATTTGAACTTTTAGACCTGCGCCGGTGGGATAACTGTCTGCAAGCCACGCGAGGCATGCAGTTTGTCTATAACTTGGCTGCCGATATGGGCGGTATTGGCTATATCAGCGCAAACCACGCCGATATTTCAAGAAATAATTCACTCATTAACTTGCATATGATTGAAGCCAGCCGCATCAACGGAGTGAAAAAGTTTCTGTTTTCCTCTTCCGCGTGTGTCTACGCTCAATATAAGCAAAATATCCCCGATTTAACGCCCCTTGCCGAAGAAGATGCTCATCCCGCAGATCCTGAACGAGGCTATGGCTGGGAAAAGCTGTATATGGAACAAATCTGCAAATACTATCAAGGCGATTATGGGCTACAGACCTACATCGTAAGATTCCATAACGTGTACGGTCCGCTGGGTACCTATGAAGGCGGCAGAGAAAAGGCGCCTGCCGCTGTGTGCAGGAAAGTGGCACTGGCCTCTTCGGGTGGCGAGATTGAAATCTGGGGTGATGGAAAACAGACGCGTTCCTTCATGTACGTCGATGATTGTGTAGAGGGATTATTGAAGCTAATGGCGAGCCAATACCACGAGCCGCTGAATTTAGGGACTGATGAACTGGTAACCGTCGATCAGTTGGTGGATATTGTTTCTGCCATTGCAAACAAAAACCTGAAAAAACGACACGACCTCAGCAAGCCGCAAGGGGTTCGCGGCAGGAATTCAGATAATTCCAGGCTTAGAAAGGTCCTGGAATGGGAGCCCAAGATTTCACTCAGGGAGGGATTATCCACCACCTATCCTTGGATAGTGAGCGAGCTTACGAAGCAAAACCGCATCAGCCCCGTAGCCCTGGTGGCTTAAACCTTAGAGCGGCCAAAGCTTTACCTCTAAGGTGGCTCAGGCTAGTGTACGCTTATGTCTGCTGATGTAAGCAAGTTGCGGATTAAAATCTTCGCTGACGGAGCCGACCGCTCGTCGCTGCTGAAACTTGCAAACGATTCTCTTATTTCCGGTTTGACCACTAATCCTTCATTAATGCGCAAAGCGGGCGTGGCGGATTACCGTGCATTTTGCAGGGATATCCTCCAACATATTCAAGAAAAGCCCATTTCGTTTGAAGTGCTTGCCGATGATTTCGAGGAAATGCGAAGGCAGGCGCTGACCCTTTTGGGAATGGGAGAGAATGTTTACGTCAAGATTCCTATCACGAATTGTGAAAGACAATCCTCCGTGCCTCTGATCCATGAGCTCGCGCACAAAGGCGTTAAAATAAATGTAACGGCCATGTTAACGTTGGGCCAAGTGGTGCAAGCATGCGACGCTTTGAAAGGCGGGGCGTCCTCCATCATTTCAGTTTTTGCGGGCAGAATTGCGGACACTGGTACAGACCCCGTGCCGATCATGCGAGCCGCCTCCGAAATATGCAAAGCCGCCGATTCCAAAATCGAGCTACTGTGGGCATCCAGCCGTGAGCTTTACAATGTGGTTGAGGCAGAACAAGCCGGCTGTGACATCATTACCATGACAACCGATCTTCTGAAAAAACTCCCCCAGCTTGGAAAGAATCTGGAACAGTTGAGTCTTGAAACCGTCCAAATGTTTAAGCGTGATGCCGACGCTGCCGGATACACCCTATGAGCGATTTCACAACACTGTATTTGGAAGAAACTCTTTCCCTTATCAAAGATCTCGATGTTTCAATGATTGAGAAAGTGACCCAAGGACTTGCGCGAGTAAGAAATCAGGGCGGCAGACTTTTTATTTTGGGAGTCGGTGGCTCTGCCGCGCACGCCAGTCATGCGGTAAACGACTTTCGTAAACTTTGCGACTGGGAAACCTATGCGCCCACCGATAATGTTTCCGAGCTTACCGCTCGAATTAATGATGAGGGGTGGGAGAGTTCCTTTGTCCAATGGCTCAAGGTCTCAAAGTTATCTTTAAAAGATGCACTCCTCATCTTTTCGGTGGGCGGAGGCAACAGAGAGAAGCGAATCTCCATGAATCTCGTGCGGGCGTTGGAATACGCCCTTGAAATCAAGGCATCCGTTTTTGGTATCGTCGGTAAAGACGGCGGATTTACAAAACAGGCATCAGAAGCATGCATTGTGGTTCCTTCGTTGTCTTCCAATGAGCGAGTGACTCCACATACTGAGGGTTTGTGTGCCGTCCTTTGGCATTTGCTGGTGAGTCATCCGTCACTGAGCCGCCATCCTGGCAAGTGGGAAAGCCTTTCACTGCAACGATAGCCGCGACTCCATACATAACGACATACTGGTTATAACGACATACTGGCCTCTCACCACTGCGCGAACCGTTTAAAGAACTCTTGCCACGGCACCACTTCGACTTCCCCAAACCTTTGCGAACGGGCAATGTTGGCAATACACAGTGGCGTGAATTTTTTGCATACCTTCGCAAAGGCGGCATAACCTGAGCGCAAATCGCCAACCCTGACCTTTGAAGCGCTTTTGATCTCAACGGCAATAGTGTGCTTTTTCGGTGTTTCAATAATGAGATCGACCTCGGCACCGCTTTCGGTCCGAAAATAGGAAAACTCGAAATCTTTCTGAAGATAGTCATTTATTCTCCAGCATTCATTCACTATCCAATGCTCAAAAGCACACCCAAATTCCCGCGTTCCAGGGAGCAAATCCAAAGATAGTTGCTTCTTGATGGCTCGCTCAACTCCGGTATCAAAAAGGTAGAACTTGGGATGTAGAGAATGCTTCTTCCGGACCGACCGGTGGTATGGGAACAGAAACCGTCCGATAAGAGTATCTTCCAGTATCTGATAATACTCTTTCACCGTCGTATGAGATGTGCCGCTGTCCCTTGCAATATTTGAATAATTGATAAGATTCCCACTTTCATGTCCCGCTTGAAATAAGAACCTCAGAAAAGTTCCCGTCGAGCGCACAAGTGCTTCGGCTTCTATCTCCTCTTTGATGTAGGTTTCAGCATAGCTTTTTAGATATTGACGTGCGGCTTCCCTATCGTGTTCAAGATAGATTTTTGGGAGGGTACCGATTTCCATCGCTCGAGCCAAATTAAACTGATCACCCAGCTCGAGGTGGGTGAGCGAGTGTAAACGCAGGGTCCAAGCTCTTCCACCTAACATATTTGCTCCGGAGCGCTTAAGTTTTCGAGCACTAGAGCCACAGAGAATAAAAGAGCGTCCTACTCTTTCTTCCATAAGCGCATGCACTTCATTAAGAAGTTCCGGAATCCGCTGAACTTCGTCTATAAAAATGTGCGTGATGTTTTTTGGGGAAGCGAGGATTTCGGTTCTCAATAACGATGGATCAGCCACTAAACGCAGATACTCCGCTGTAATAAGCAGGTTATAGCTAGAACAGCGCTCTTGCGGAAAAGCTTCCCTAACGAGCGTAGTTTTACCAGTTTGTCTGGGTCCAAAAAGAAAAAAGCTTTTGGATTGCGGTAGCTTAAGTAATCGTTTAACCATGGTTTAAATATACCACGGATTTTGAAACCATACTAATACCTTCCCCACAAAGCTCACTAAGGGCTTGTTAATGTTCCTTTGATGAAGAAGTACGCTAGATCCACTCAGAAAGGAAACGAAGTACTGAGCATACACGTACTCCGTTGTGGGTGATGAAATCATCATCAGTATTCATGACGAGCTGTACGGCCTCGACCCCTTTGAGACGTTCTTTGAAATACAGCAGCGAGGGATCCACGTCGGACTTGCTCAGCTTGCACTCGATGATCTTGAGTGGTTTGTTATCAAGGGTAATCACGAAGTCGACTTCGCGGCCATTTCGGTCGCGTAAGTACCGTAACTCATACTCCCACCCCTCGGTGTCGATTTTATAATGAATCCATTTCAGCAGATGACAGGCAACGAGGTTTTCCAGTCTCGCCCCCTCACTCCTTATAAGAGCCCAATTAGTGTGGTAATGCTTCCTTTCTTTCGTGACGGATCGAATTGCGGGAGCTCCATAAGGCAGAATGGTGAATAAGTGGTAAAGGCGCTCCAGGATTGCAATCCAGGTTTTTACGGTTCTGTGGCTGAGCTGAAGATCTTCCCTGAGTGCATTGATTGACAGGGGGCTACCCACAAGAGCAGGGAGCCGCATCATTAATAATTCAAAGTTTCCCAAATCCACCACTTGTTCGAGTGAGCGTAAATCATCCTGGATGAGTCTTTCGCGATATTCACGGGACCAGCGGCGACTTTCTGTCTCGGAACCGCTGAAAAAAGGCTCTGGAAAACCGCCCAAAGTTAATAGTGCTCTGAAATCGTCTTTAGTCTTTATTCCAAGTTCGGCGACAGACAGAGGGTGCAGACGTAAATAATGGTAACGCCCTTGAAGGGAATCTCCACCCCGTCGATATAAATCGAGTCGGGCACTTCCGGTTACAAGAATCTGTCGTTGAGTTCCGTGCTCATCGAACAGTCCTTTGAGATAGTTTCGCCATTTTCTATATTTATGAATCTCATCAAAAACCCATAAGTGAACATTCGAAAACTTTTGCTTGAGGATCTTTTCTCGCCCTGTTCTGGTATCCCAGTTGAAGTAGTCCCCGCCCAATTGCTTTAAAATCTGGCGAGCCAAGGTGGTCTTCCCAACCTGTCTGGGCCCGCCCACAAAAACCATCTTTTTTTTAAGGTCGTTGGTAACCTGTTCGAGAAGATAGCGTTTCATAACCATCGAGCGGTCATTACGTTACTATTTTAGCTACCACGCAAAATTAGTCACGACAAATTTTGCGTGGTAGCCAAAAAAGTCATTATCCTGGTTCAGTATCGTATCGTTTTGGATTCTCAATCAATACAGTCTATCAAGCCAACGATTTTCCCGTGCCTCCCGTGACCCTATATCTGATGAGCGCCTGTTTATGCTGCTTCATAGAGAGTTTTACCTGCCGAATATGCTTCGTGGTAAACATTTCCTGGTGTGTCTGACCAATAGCTGAATGTCTCTGAATCGACAATAATAAGATCAATGGGTAGTCTCAGGGGACTTAAGACGCGACTCAGTCTCACTATTTCTTCCGCTCGATTTGTAATCCCCTCTTTCACAACCAAAAGATCGATATCACTATCTTCTTTTTCGGTGCCCGTCGCATACGACCCGAAAAGGATTACTTTGTCAGGTTGGCAGGCATTGACTAGCAGCTTTACCGCTTCGATTATCTTGTCTCTGAAACCTTCCATACGCACGCAGAAAATAACAGGTCCAATCGCAAATGACAAAAAAAATGGCGGGCTTCCTGACATCAGATAACGGTAAATAGCCCAACGCTACCCAGACCCTATTGCAAGTCAATAAGCAAGGTTCTACGTAATGAGGAGGTGGGGCGCCCGCTGGAGGGTGGGGCGCCCGCTGGAGCGTAGAGCATGGAGCGCGGATTATGGAATTAATTTTTGATAAAGGCACATTGCTTTTCAAAAGCAGTGAAGAAACGAAACCAGAGGGAAACCTGTCTGCTTTTCTTTGGGATTCACGGGTGAGTGCGTATCGAGCGCCTGCCTACCTATACCCCCAGATCCTGCACCGGTTCAACAATCCCCCGATCCTGAACCCAGTCAACCTGAACCAAGTTAACGAATTCAAAGATCAAGTGGAGATTTCACAGGCTCCGCCGATCCTGAGTGAATCTCCCAATCTTCGACCTTATCAGCAAGCAGCTCTGGCATCCTGGAAACTCTATGAACGTCGGGGCATTATCGTTTTACCCACCGGAAGCGGTAAAACCTTAATAGCTATTGGGGCAATAGCGCTCTTGCGTATACCGACTTTAATCCTCGTACCCACACGAGTTCTTCTAGATCAATGGGAAGTTGCTTTGACCAAGTACTTCAATGGACCCGTTGGAATTTTGGGGGACGGGAAAAAACATCTTTCCTCCATCACGGTTTCCACTTTTGAAAGCGGCTATCGGTATATGTCACAGATCGGCAATCGCTTTAACCTGCTGATTATCGATGAGATCCATCATTTCGGAAATGGTATAAGGGATGAGGCACTTGAAATGTGCACAGCCCCCTACCGTTTAGGACTGACGGCTACGAACGTTACAAACCACAAAGTGCAAGAAAGACTTCGGGAACTTGTCGGCCCAACGATTTACGAGCTTACTGTAAGCGAATTGAAGGACCAGTATCTGTCGCCTTTTAATTTGTTTTCCATTCAGCTCCATCTCAATATGGCAGAACGTAAAAGCTATGAAGCATTAATGAAAAAATTCAGAATATTCTACTGGCCTTTTGCACAAGCCCACTCCAACTTCGACTGGGCCGAATTCGTTCGTACCGCACAGAAAAGCCCACAAGGATGCCAAGCATTCTCGGCATGGCAACAGGCCAGACAAATCATTAACTTCCCACGAGCCAAGCAGGAAATGCTTTCCTCCCTGCTGCAGCAGCATCGCCAGCACAAACTGTTAATCTTTACTCCGGATACCGCAACCGCGTACAGGATTGCAAAAAAACATCTCATTATGCCCATCACGTCCGACATTAAGCGCGCAGAGCGTGAAGAGGTTCTGTCCAAATTTCGAGAGGGAAGACTTTTGGCGCTAGTATCGTGCCGCGTGCTGAATGAGGGGATTGATGTGCCAGACGCGGAAGGTGCAATTATCGTCGGTGGAAATCATGGCGAACGAGAACACATTCAAAGAATTGGGCGATGTTTGCGGCGGGTACAAGGCAAGAATGCCATTGTGTACGAACTAGTCGTGAAAGATACGATGGAGGTATGGCACTGGCTAAGGAGGAGTAGAACTCTTGATTCCCGAGTCGTTGCTAAAATTTAATTGTGCGCACGGGCTAATCGTTCCCCGTTACTTGGACGAAAGGGATTACCCGTGGCTTCGATTGCTTATCGAAGAATATCTGCGTTTTATTGACGCTCCTAAAATTGAGTTGATTCGTCATCTTAAAAAACCGCTGCCGTTCGTGTCTCCCCTGACGAAAAGGCGGCTAGCGATCCAAGCCCTAAACGGCCTTTTCAAAGCTGAGATAAAATCAAAAATCCAGCCAAGAAAAATACGCGAAGCTTTATTTGAAGCCGCTGCCTCAAGCGGAGATTCGAGAGAGATAATCACGGCAAGGGTTGCACAGGATTTTGGTATGTCGGAGCAGGAGCTCGAGGCTTCTTTGTTCTGTGACTTACCCAACGAACGAAGGCTGCAAAAACCAAAGATAGAACTTAATCCCAACCTATTAGTTCTTCGCGCGAACACTCTTCTTATACAAAGTTTTTTATCCAGGGCGATCAGCGTCGATATTCAACTTGAGGGAAATGCGCGAATCGTGGTCCGGCAAGCAAAACTTCGAGGCCTAATCTGTGAGCTTTCTCAGCCAACGGGGCCCGGTAACGTCACGCTGTCGGTATCCGGCCCCTATGCTCTGTTTCGCCATACTCTGTTGTATGGGCAAGCCCTCGGCCAACTTTTACCCCAGCTCGCATGGTGCAACCGTTTCCAATTAAGGGCTCGTTGCCTAGTGGACGAACGAGAGTCGCACCTTGAGGTCTCATCGGGCGACCCGGTGTGTCCATCGAAAGCTCCAAAGCAGTTTGACAGTCAGCTAGAAGCCAAATTTGCACGAAGCTTCTTGAAAACCATGAAAGGATGGGATCTCATCAGAGAGCCGGAACCAGTCAAAGCGGATGAAACGCTGATTTTTCCAGACTTCCTTTTGAGGGAAAAGGACAACCCGGCTAATGCTTGGTTTGTGGAAATTGTTGGTTTTTGGATGCCGGAATATTTGCAGAAAAAAATAGCCCAGCTCAAAAAAACCAATCTGAAAAACTTCATTATTTGCGTAAATAGCTCGCTCAACTGCTCCGAAACCGACTTTCCGAAAAACGCAAACATCGTGCAATTCAAAAACTGGATTGATCCCGAATCGATCAGAGCGATTATCGAATGCAACACGAACGCTTCTTGAAACCCATTCAAAATAAACCTGGGTTATGGGTTTGTGAACATTGAGCAGTGTGCCATCGAATCGCCAGAGATTTGGCCCACATTGACAGGGCCGTCTTTACATTGGAAGACGCCATGTTTGGTTAATTTCCACACTTAAGCGATAATAAGCAAATCAGCGTTTCCATAAAAAGGAGGTCGTGAAATGAATCCCACCGAACACACCATCCCAATGCTAAACCTTCGAAAACTGGGCCAGCAGCATCAAGATGAATTTTGGACCGCTATTCGAAATGTGGTTGAGAGCTGTGGTTTCATCCGTGGCAAAGAGGTGGGAGAATTCGAGACGGCTTTTGCTTCCTGGTTTGGAGATCAGTATTTTGCTGCCGGATGCGGCAATGGAACCGATGCGCTCACGATGGCCGCGTACTCACTCAAACTGCCGCCAGACTCGGAGGTCATTGTGCCTGCAATGACATTCATTGCAACTGCTGGTGGCATGATTCATGCCGGACTGAAAGTGCGCTTAGTGGACGTGAAGCCCGGTACCTGGCTCATGGATTTGGACCAACTCGAAAAGAGCATCACCCCTAGAACAAAAGTCATAGCCCCTGTTCATCTTTATGGACAAATGGTGGCTATGGACAAACTGCGTGCCATCGCGGATCGCCACCGCCTAACCATCATTGAGGACGCATCACAAGCCCATGGCGCTCTTTGGAAAAATAATCCCCCGGGGCACTGGGGTGATTTGGCCACATATAGTTTCTATCCCGGGAAAAATTTGGGTGCCTTCGGAGATGGCGGAGCGATTGTCAGCAAAAACCAAGAACGGATTGAGTACTGTCGTGCTTTTGGTAACCAGGGCTGCATAAAAAAATACGACCATTTCTATGTCGGCATGAATTCCCGCCTTGATACCATCCAAGCAGCCATCCTAAAAATAAAAATGAAATATATCGATTCCTGGAACGACGCCCGCCGTTCGGTTGCCCATGCGTACCGGGAAATGCTTTCAGGAATAGAGGGTCTTGATCTGCCATTAGAACAAGAGGGTGCAAAGCACGTTTACCATCTCTATGTTGTGCTGG
>JACQOU010000017.1 GCA_016207775.1 Deltaproteobacteria bacterium | reverse complement strand
GTATAGAGGTCATCCCCAATTAAGAGATTATCTTACTGCCTTCCAAGAAGACGTTCTTAATCTTCTTGTGACAGCTCCTGAACAAAGGCCGATGGGAGCGGTATCCAGAAAACTTGGAATAACGGCAACAGAGCTTCAAACCATCATTGATTACTATGTTTCTCAATATTTCCGTGTGGATTTGCAGCTGGCCGATCAAAATCCGGCAGAAGTGCTAAATAGACTAAGAGAGCTTCGAAGAGAGCATAGCCTGGGTGATTCCGATTCCAAACAGCATCCCAATTTAACCGACTATGCCTATTATTTGCTAAACATTACCCATCTGAGTGTTCCCGAGATGGCAGTCCAACTTGCAAGGCACCGAGGTGGGGTAACCGAACAGCAGGTATATCAGGAGCTTTTGGAACTTGGCATTTCCATTGAAGATGAGTTTTCGCAGCAAGGCATTTTGCAGCAGGCTCGTGACCGTTACCGACAGGGGGAAAAACTTGAGGACATTGCAGCGCAATTGCATATTGGCAGGCAAGCACTTGAATTTATATTGCACTTTGAGAATGAAAGAGCTCGCGCAGTCAAATGGGATCGCAGACACCAATTTCGGGGAAGAAATACACCCGAAGAACTTATCCTAAGAGTCCTTCACTACGAAGGACAAAGCGCAGCAAACATAGCTAAAGAGCTCAACCAGCTCGCTGGAAACGTCCCAGCCGATTCTCCCGACTTTCGTACGGAAGCTTCGGTATCCGCGAGAATTCAACTCTTAAATCTTGCGGCAAAGCATCGGATGGGAGCTCCCGATGTTGTGGACCCCGATGAGCCCAGCCGCTATCTCAAAAAAAATGGGAAACTTGTTGAAGACAATGCGATAGCATTTTTAGCAGCACATTACTATGAGCCTCTTGCCTGGCTAGCGCAGCAGATGGGAGTTACTGAAAGCGGTCTTCGGGCATTTATTCGGCGTCATAATATTCCTTATTTCACAAAAACCGCAGCTCCGTCGACCACAGGAGCTTCGACAAGCGCATCCGCACCATTACCGGTATCGAGCATTCTTAAAGGATATGCCAAACAACGAAGTGCCGCTGAAAAAGGCGTAAGGCTCAGTCAGTGGATGGCTGGTCATGGTGGTGGAGTGCCGAAAGCTATTAAAAAGAAAAAATCCGATATTACTCCGGACGAACAGGCCCAGAATCAAGTTTATGAGGATTTGCGCAGGTTCGCCGCTACCGACGAGGAAATGGCGGCGAACACGGAAAAGCGCATCTTTATGGAGCAACTGACAGCTCAACAAAAACAAGCGGTACAAGCTTGGTACATAGGTCCAGAAAGACAAAAGGCCCGACAGAAACAGGAAGAAGGAAAGCGCAGAGGTGGACCAAAAGAACGTGGCGAAAACTTAAGCCGCTTTATGAGCGCTAATAACAACCAAGTGCCCGCAACAATCAAGAAAAGAATCTCCGAAATGACCGTGGAGCAACGAGTTCAGAAGCAAGCTTATGTGGACATGCTAGGACTTGCCGCTACCGACGAGGAAATGGCTACGAACGCCGAAAAGCGGATCTTCATGGAGCAACTAACACCCGAACAAAAAAATGCCGTGCAAGCTTGGCGCATAGACCCCGAAAGGCTAAAGGCACAATGGGCACAGCAAGAAAGAAGGCGCAGGGGCGGACCAAAAGAGCGCGGTGAAAACCTCAGCCGAATTATGAGTGCTAATAACAACCAAGTGCCCTCAGCTACCGCGAAGAAAATCTCCCATATGAGCACTGATGAAGGGGCCAAGCAGCAAGCTTATCACGATATGCTAAGGCTTGCTGCCACCGACGAGGAAATGACCGCCGATCCAGAAAAACGTATATTCATGGAGCAACTAACCCCCGAACAAAAACAAGTTGTGCAAGCTTGGCGCACAGACCCCGAAAGGCAAAAGGCACAGCGGGCAATCCGGGAAGGAAAGCGCAGAGGTGGACCAAAAGAACGTGGTGAAAACTTCAGCCGATTTATGAGCGATAATAACAACCAACTGCCCTTACCTAACAAGAAGAAAAAGCATGATGATTTGACTTCACGGGAACAGGCGCAGAATCACGCTTATTACGACATGTACAGACTCGCTGCCACCGACGAGGAAATGGCTGCGGACCCAGAAAAACGCACCTTCATGGAGCAACTAACCGCTGAGCAAAAGGCGATCGTTCAACGATGGCATATGCATAGGGCTCGCTAATTGTTTCCCTGCATGTTAACAACTGGCCTACGGAATAAGCTTCAAGATAAAGTTGCGTTTTTGTCCGTGCAGCCCCCTTACGTTTCTCAGGCGGGCACACGTCGACGTACAGACAACCGAACGGTACGCGCGTCTGTCGAAGAAACAGCAGCGCATACAGGGTCTCAACTTTGGGGCGTGAAGTTGAAAAGTTTCACGCTCCAAAACGGTCCTGCAATAAAAAAAATAAGTAAGAAAAAAAAGTATCCGTCTTCTATAACCATCAACCCTGAATCCAATAACATTTT
>JACQOU010000104.1 GCA_016207775.1 Deltaproteobacteria bacterium | reverse complement strand
GATTCGCACAATAGTTCGCCCATCTGCAGGTAAGTATCCCCGGCCGCGTCATTAGTGCAGTATAGGTAGCCTCGGGGTTCTTAAAAGATTCCCACTTTCTGCCAGCCGGGTCCGACGGGCATGTGTAAGTACCGAGATCATCATCGCAGATATTGTTCTTAATATTGACCGGCTTTCCCTTATTCTCTTGTTTCACCACTCCCCCCGGTGTGGAGCCTGAGCCCGGCCCCTTCGTCATCGAACTGGGGAACATCGGGTTTGTAGCGGTCGTTGGCATCGAACCCCCTCCTTGCGCTCCGCCATAATAACCAGGGTATTCACCGAACGTCGTTGCCGCAGCCAATAAAGCACACAGTGAAAGCACAAATAAAATCATTTTTCCGTTCATAACAGCTCTCCTTACCTAAACCTAATTTTGGGGCCGCAACGTTCCGGCTTATGCAGCATTTGCTTCCCCTTTATGCAGTGATTTCCGAGTCGTTATTATCATTATATACCCTCTTTAAAGGGGCGGTGTTCGGCCGTTTGCTAACTTGGGATTTTCTGAGGCAGATATCGGCAATATTTCATAATCTTCACAATTTTTGTGCTTCTGGTGACTTTTCTTGATAGGCTACCGCCATGCAGACACGTGTTCGATTTGCCCCATCTCCGACGGGTTTTTTGCATGTGGGGGGTGCTCGCACCGCGCTTTTTAATTGGCTTTTTGCTCGCTCGACAGGTGGAAAGTTTTTACTACGAATCGAGGATACGGATCGTGAGCGTTCTGACCCCAAGTATACTGCCGACATACTGGAATCGTTGAGCTGGTTGGGTTTGAATTGGGATGAGCCGCCCGTTTATCAGTCTTCCCGTTTTGATCGATATGCGACGGTAGCTAACGAGCTAATGGCAGCCCATCTGGCCTATCGTTGCGATTGCAAGCCAGAAGTTCTGGATGCCATTCGACAACGTTGCCAGAAAGAAAAACGCCCGTTCCGTTATCCGGGTACGTGCAGAGAAAAGAAAGAGATTGCTGCGCCTTACGTTGTTAGAATCAAAGTTCCCAAGGAAGGAGCCACCGCATTTAAAGATCTCATCCGTGGCGATATCAGCTTTCAGAATAAGGATCTGGATGATTGGGTGATTCTCAGAACCGACGGAAGCCCCACGTATAATTTTAGTGTCGTTATTGATGACCATGACCAGGGCATCACCCATGTTCTGCGCGGGGATGATCACATTAATAATACCCCTAAACAGATTTTGCTTTATCAAGCACTGGGCTTTGAGGTTCCAAACTTTGCACATTTGCCGATGATTTTAGGAACGGACCGGACGAAGTTGAGTAAGCGGCATGGAGCGGCTTCTACCCTAGAATATCGTACGATGGGTTATCTGCCGCAGGCGTTGGTTAACTTCCTTGTTCGATTAGGTTGGAGCTATGGAGATCAGGAGATCTTTACCGTTGAGGAGCTGAAACGCTTTTTCTCGCTTGAGCGAGTTGGAAAAGCGAATGCTGTTTTCAATCCCGAAAAGCTTGAGTGGATAAGTGGTATCTTTATGCGAGACACTCCTTCTGCTGAACTTGCCTCCTATCTCGATCAATATTTTGCTGTAGAGATGGCTTTCACAAAAGATGTGGAGCGGGAACGCTTAGAAAAGGGGATTGCGATTACGCAGGGGAAAATTAAGAAGATACCTGAACTGATTGCCCAGCTTAAATGTCTGTTTGGTGAGGACCCCGCTTATGAACAGGCAGGCCTAAAAGCTGAAGATGCAAAAAAAATGTTTCAAGTACTTACGGCTGTAAAAGATGCAGTGGGTTCAGTCAGTGCTTTTAGCAAAGACGATTTGGATCAACGTGTTCGTGCGGTTGCAGCACAGTTTAATGAAAAGTTAGCTCCGGTTGCTCAAGCGATACGATTTGCTGTAACGGGTGGAAAAGTCAGCCCCGGTTTATTTGAAATGCTTGAGGTGCAGGGAAAGCAGACGGTGTTGCGTCGAGTTGAGAACGCCATTCGATGGCTTGGGGAATTGGGTGGGAGCAAAGGCTAACAAACCCCTTATCTTGAGGGATGAAATTCATGGCGATATGAATTTTGATCCCATTCTTAAGCGTATTGTCGATCATGAGTCTTTTCAAAGGCTTCGACACATCAAGCAGCTGGGATTGGCTGAATATGTTTTCCCTTGTGCCACCCATACAAGGTTCCAACATTCCTTAGGAGCATGCTACCTAGCGGGACAATACTACCGAAGCCTTCTCAAAGCATGGCAGGGTTCATCCCTTCAACAGCTAGAAACAGGCTCTGAAAACACGCAGCTCTTTGCTCATAAGACATGGGAATGTGTGCGAGCGGTTTCTTCAGATATCCGCTCACGGGACTATTGGGCAGTCGTGGCGATGAGTGCAGGGCTTTTACATGACGTTGGGCATGGTCCGTGGAGTCATACATTTGAGACCTTGGGATTGAAGTTGGATTTTGACAATTTAATTATGGAAATGAAAGGAGCCGTCGCTTCTTATTTCTCAGAGCTCAAGCGAACCGGTGCCTGCTTTAAACACGAAGACCTTTCTGTTCTTTATCTGTTTCACATTTTTCGCACTCTTGCCGCAGAAGATCCGATGCCAGATTATGAAAACTATTTTCTGCCAGTAGCTTTACTCATTCATCCCAAATTGTTGCGTGGCCCTCATGCACCAAATGCTGAAGGGGAATTGGAAATTGTTCTCAAAAAAAGCTGCGTGAAGGGTGGGGTGGATTTCCATAGGTTGCTCAGGCCTATCATATCAGGGCCTTTTGATGTTGACCGCATGGACTACATCCAGCGTGATGGCCGAAACTGTGGGGTTTTTATCGGCGGAATCGAATGGCGCCGAATTGTCAGAAAGCTGATTCCGTGTCTGGCACATCATGAAAACAACCGGAATGAGCCTTCTGACGTTGTGTTGTTATCCAATGTAAAAAATCAGCATGTGCTGGATGATTTTATCTTTAGTCTATTTCAGATGTATACACAGGTATATCTGCATCCGAAGATAGTGGGACTCGAAGAAGCCATCCGCATGGAGTTGAGCCGCAATGTTCGCCAATTGTCCAAATTGACCGTCACTTTTGAAATTCACAAGAATCTGACCGATGAGGGATTCAGGGAAATTCTCTGCAAAGATTTGGGGATTTGTTCTGTCGATGACATTTTGCTCCGAAGGCCTGCCCGGGATTTTAAAGTGGCAAGTTTTGCTTCCGATGCTCGTATGGAATCCGAACTGGCAAAACAAAACTTCGAAAAAGTTAAAGTTGAGCTTCGTCCCATGATGAAAGACAGCGTAGGGGTCTTCCTATTTCAGTCGATAGAAAGCCAATCAGGTGCCAAGTTGCACTCATTAAAGCCTTGGGTGGCGGTATCTCCGGTAGCTCGACAGTTTTATGAAATAGAATATTCGCCTGAAATTTGGATTAGGACCAGCAGTTAGGGCTCGCCCAAAAATAACTTCACATTTTGGCGCGCAGATTGGGGTCAGATTTGAACGATCTGAGAGAACGAAAACCGAGGCATATCCGTCGATATGTTGAGGCTTTCGTGAGCGAAGAGCGTTCAAAGATGGCCCCAAGATGCGATGTCCAAAATGTGAAGTTATTTTTGGGCGAGCCCTTAGTGTCTTCTCTTTGGAATCACGGCAAAACCGTAAATCTCGCCATTATTAGCCGTCAGGATTTCAAAAACAAACGAGGCACGTGGTTTTCCGGTTCTATTGTTTCGGAATGCTCCAATAAACCAAGTATTTTCCCCGTCCTCGAACTGAAAGGGATATTTCTTTTCAATCCCAAGGTGACTCAATTGCGGGTTGAGCTCAGACATGATCCGTTTGGCAAGTCGGCTTCGCACTTCGAACTGCTGTAGCTTGGAGTTCTCTTCTTTAAACGAGGCGTAGGTTTGCAAGCTGTTGGTCGAAAGTGTGTACAGTTTCTGAGTCAGTTCGTAGCCGCTGATTTTTCCGTTGTTCTGCTTAAGGTCGATGGCTATTTGCAAGGATGAAACGTACCAACCGAAGTCGTAGTAAGCTGGAAAACCGTACACCAGCCACAACCTGGGGAGCTCAGCCTTTAAAGCTGCGGGCGAGCGTGTTGTTTGTCCATCTTTCAAAAGCTCGGAGCGCACGTGTTCAAGAAGCCGTCTGGCCGAGCGATGCTTCGAAGGTTCAGCGTCCCTACCAACGAGCGAAAAATTGTCGCGGACATCTTGAAGGATCTCGATTGGAATATTGATTGCAGCTTTGGCTTGAGCGAAAGTAAAAGCGAAAATAAAGATACCGATAATAAAAGAAGTTTTCATGCCCCCTCCATCTAATGCGCGGCACTATAAGCGGGTTTTATTGGGGGCGCAAGGGTATACTTACCGGTATTATGCGTGAATTCGAACTGATCGAGCAAATCAGGCAGACGGTGGGAAAACCCTCGAAACGTGTGCTGATGGGAATCGGTGACGACTGTGCTGTTTTGCATTCTCCTAAAGCACGATTGTTAGCCACAACCGATTGCCTGGTCGAAGGGGTGCATTTCGATTTTTCATATATGAGTGCGTTTGAGGTGGGTTTTAAGGCTCTAGCCGTTAATTTAAGCGATATTGCAGCGATGGGCGGAAAGCCTCTTTATGCTTTGGTGACGATTGGTCTTGGTAAAGGAGCTGAACAATCCGTTAGGGAGCTTTACAGGGGAATGAGTAAAATCGCGCGTGATTTCTCAGTGGATATCGTTGGTGGAAACGTTAGCCGGTCTCCAAGGCAGACGTTTGTGGATGTGAGTTTAATTGGCCAAGCAGGTCTTCATACCCATTTTCGCAAAGGAGCCAAGAAAAATGATCTCATAGCAGTGACTGGCCATTTAGGGGCATCCGCGGTGGGTCTTCGGTTGCTCAAGACAATGGGTCGCGTTGCTCTGTCTCGCTATCCGACAGTGAGCCGCGCTCACCTTATGCCTTCCCCGCGAGTTATCGAGGGAAACGCACTGGGTCGCTTGTCTGGAGTGACTTCACTCATTGATATCAGCGATGGATTGGCTGCGGATCTTCAACACATCCTTGCTGCGTCTAATGTAGGCGCGCTTATCGAGCAAGACGCTCTACCGATTCATCTTCAGACCGAAAAAGCTTGCAGCGAGCTCGATGGGTGCACGGCGTTGGAGTGTGCTTTGTATGGTGGCGAGGATTACGAGTTGCTGATGACCATTGCACCTAAGTACTTGGCTGAAGTAAAAAGGGCAGTTCCGAAAGTAAAGATCATTGGTCAAGTGTTGTCAGCCTCGCAAGGGTGTGTTCTTCGGAGAGCTAACCGCGTGGTTCAGCAGTTAGGACTTCGTGGATGGGATCACTTGAGCCCTTGACCATATGGGTTGGTTGCCGGAAAATTTGGTGTATGAAAAAAATACTCATCGTTCTTCTTTTTTCTTCGGCAGTCTTTGCAGCGCCAGCCCAAAAGAAATCCGAACACCATGGTCACTGGATGGGGGCAGGGGGACTTGGTTTTTCGGTGGGGCCTGGGACTTTCTTGCTTGCTCCTCAGCTCGAGTATGCTTTTCGTCATAACCTATTATGGGGAGTGGCGGGCCAGGTTGGGTTTGGCGAGCAAACTCTCTTTACCTTGTCCGCGACAGGCCGCTATTTGGTGCAGGGTATCGAAGTGCCTCATCTCAAGCCGTTTGTGGAAGGGGGATTGGGGTTGGCCGGTTTTACTGGGCAATTGGCCACTCAATCATCGATAGGTTTCCATATCCTTTTGGGTTTGGGAGCGGACTATCAAATTACGCCGGACATTTCGCTTGGAAGTGTTTTTCGCGCCAACTTTGCGCCACCAGCAAAAACATTTTTTTTTAGCTGGCCTGTCATCGTGGGAAGAATGCGACTGTAGCCCGCATATCGTCATTCAATTTAATGAGCGACCCCTGATACTGGAGCGCTTGGGATGTTCTCTTCCTTTGTTGTCTTTTTCTTTTCTCTGGGCGGATTCTTTTTATCTTTAGAATATCTGCCACCCAGCAGCCTGGATGGGTTCAATTTAGTCCTCATCGCATTACTCGGTATGGTCGTATTGAATACAAAGATCAGTCACGAAGTTTCTGACGCTTGCTTGCTTATCATTCAGTTCTTGGTCTGGTTTTTTGTTTTCAGATTCTCTTTACCTGGAAGTCTTACTTCTCTCACGCTTTCTTTGGTAGTCGCCAGCGTGCTTGTGGCGCAGATTACAAATGGACCGAAAACCCGACTGGTGCTCAAAGGGTTTTTTGCCCTTTTTGTTCTTGCTTTGGCCTGGGTACGTGCGTATGAGTTGGATTTTGCTCCAATCAGATACGACTGCATTAGTGCCTTTTTGCAAGCAGATATTTTTGAGCTGATTTCCTATTCGAAAAAATATTTCATAGTGCCGGTTTTTCTCTGCCCAATATTGAGTTTGTTGTTATTCAGCTTCTTTCGACCGGCAACAGTATCACGGCACGTTGCGGTTAACCTTTTGATCTTGGTTTGTTTTCTGCTAGGCCTCCATTCCTTTCCAGTCATTAATAAGAAATGGAGTCTTTTCAAAGAATCTATCAAGCTGTTTGACGATGAGGTGGGTCGACAGCAGGCAGCGCTTGCAGCTCTTAAAAGGATTCCTGCCGGCGATACAATAGCTCCGAAATTTAAGGGCTCCTTGATCGTTGTCATTGGTGAGTCCACAACACGAAGACACATGTCTGTGTACGGATATTCAAGAAAGACCACACCTTTTTTAGATTCCATTCGCAATAAGCTGTTAATTCACACGGATGTGGTATCTCCGCATTCGCATACCGTTCGTGCATTGACGCCGTTTCTAAGTCGTCCTTCAGGCACGTTAGTGGCCCAATTGAGACGCCATGGGTTTAATACTTATTGGTTCTCGAGCCAAAATGAATATGGCGTATGGGACAACCCAATTTCTTTGATAGCGAAACAGGCACACGTTTACAAATTCATACGGCCCAGCGTGGGGACATACTATCGACCCGGCTATTACGACGAGAGTTTGTTGCCACTGCTCGAAAACAGCATGAAGGATCCGGCCAGTCCCAAAGTGGTTGTTTTGCATTTATATTCCACTCACGCACCGTATTGCATCGTGATTCCGACGGAGTATCGGAACATTTTCAACGGTTACGACGGATTGGGTCCTCAATTTTTCGGGGATGCACCCGATCGGTCTAGTGATGTGAACTGCTATGACAATGCTATCCGCTATGTCGATAGCCTCTTAAAACAGGTGGTTCATTTAATGGATCGCTCGCTTGAGCCTTCTATATTGCTCTATTTTTCCGATCACGGTGAGGCACCCGGTTACGGTACCGGACACATTTGGGAAAGGCATTCAGCTTACCAGGTGGAAGTGCCCGGTATTTGGTATTTTAACCACTCAGCAGAAAATGTTTTCTCGGAACAAATTAAAACTTTGAGAAGTCGTTTAGCACGACCCTTGGTTACATCAGAGCTGAAATATGCGTTGCTACAGCTAGTGGGTTCCTTACCGGAGGGCGAGAATAGCAAATCTTTATTTTCCAAAAGAATGTCGCCAATCACGTCGAGAGAGCTCCTTTATGGAAGGGTTCATTACGATGATTTGGTCAGAGATGAAAAAGATTATCTGGAAATCACTCGGAACAACTTGTTGGAACTTCGGAGAAACAATTCAAATAAATGGAAAAAAATTTGGGCTCATCGTGTGAACTCTTTAGGGAAATTGTTGGAAGCCAAAGAATACTTTTCCGGTGTGGAGCTCGATGTGGTCTACTCAAGCGCACAAAAAAAATTCTTAGTTTTTCACCCTCCGGCACGGGACATTGGACTTTCCTTGGAAAGAGTTTTAGATGCCCTTAGCGATACGCCCTCCATCGGAATTTGGATGGATTGGAAAAACCCAGAAGAAGATACCCTGCAAGAATCGTTCGCTTTACTTCGTTTATTAGACGACAAATACTCCATTAAGAAAAGAATGATCATCGAAACACCCCCTCATGTCCGCTTTCCAGCGTTAAAAACCCTAAGCTCAATTGTCGACATACATTCTTACTACCTGCCAACGGACTCCATCCGCGATTGCCTAAGGGTTAATTCAACCTGCCAGGATCTTGCTCGTTCCATTTCTACTGCTGCGACTTCAATGGGTGCCCAAGCAATATCATTCGACCAAAAATTATATGCATTTGTCCAGGCAAACCAAAGTCTCTTAAAATCCTATCTCTGGCTTTCATGGGATCTGGATATCCGGACTGATGATTATGCTTTTAATAGCAGGTTGAAACACGATTCCCGTATTGAAAAAACACTGGTAACCTTTCCGTCGATATTTGGCAGATAGAAAAGTGCAGATCAGTTAGGGCCCGTCATGTGCATAGGCGGGTTTTCTTTTTGGTAGTCGGTTGGCAGTTCTCAAGGACGCTGTAACAGCAAAGAGATAGCCCGTACCATACCCCATGTGCATGAGCACGCAGAGAATGGGTATTACGCCGATAGCTCGCCAATCCCGGATGTAAAAAGCACCACAAAGTGCCGTGATGCCAACTAAAAGCAGGTACGGGGTCCAGAACATCACCAGCGATAGTCGCAATAAACACAGGGTGATGGCAAGACATGCAACAAACAATGCGGGTGCTGCATGGATTGGCTGATGCAAGCCGTATTTCTTTTTCAAGTAGATCCGTGCGACGCCTTTATTAAATGATTCTCGCAAAACACCCAGCAATCCTCGGTTCTCATGATGGTCGACAGACATTTTGGCGCTGTATCTGCATGCTACGCCAAGACTGTGTACCTTATGACTGAATTCAATATCTTCGCCATATCGTCGATTGGTAAATCCGCCCGCCCTTAGGGCAAGCTGTCGCCGAACAGCCATATTGCAGGTTCGCGGTTGATATTTCATACTGATCAAGCAAGTGGGAGCTCTCGCACCGGCAGCACCAATACTGCTAGACATCAAGTAATTGCCACACTGGCTACTCAACCGCGAGTGGCTGCCAAAGCCAACGTGTCCTCCGACGATACCGACCCCGTTTTCTTCAAATATCCGGACAATCGTACTGAGCCATCTGGAGTTCGGAACGCAATCAGAATCAGTAAAAGCAATGATTTCCCCGCTTGCGTGGGCCAATCCGAGATTTCGCGCGGCTCCTGGTCCCGCATTTTCCTGTCGCAAATAAATGATTTTTAGCCCCAGCCGAGTCATTCGTCTGAGAACGGGAATGTAATCTTCGGTTGAACCGTCGTCACACAAAAGAACTTCAAACCGATCACAGCCGATATCCTGGCTTAGTAGCGCCAGGAGCAATCTTTCAAGCGCAACCGTACGATTGTAGACGGGAATAATGACACTGATGTCTGTGCAGGCCGGATTTGACACTGTTTTTTGAAAGTTCTTGTCGCCAGTATAGCCTAGATCAGCTATGGCACGGAACGTTACCTTGAGATTTTCATCAACCGCAGAAATGTTGTGTTGTAGAGCAGAGAGTCTCCACCTAAAATAGTTTCAACGCCTTATTCTTTCTATGGCCAGCCATGACCCAATTGTGAGCGTCATCGTTCCCTTCTATAACGAGGTCAACTCGATTAATTTTCTTGCGCGTCGTCTTGAAAGCGTTCTGAAGAAAAATGTGGAGTCATACGAATTGATTTTTGTGGATGATGGAAGCAATGACGGCACGAACAGGATACTTCATGAATTGATGAAAGAAATCCCTTCGCTTAAAGTGATTGAGCTCAGACGGAATTTTGGAAAAGCGACCGCGCTAACCGTTGGGTTTCAGTATAGCAGGGGCGAGATGATGATTACCTTGGATGGGGATCTTCAAGACCAGCCGGAGGAAATCCCCAGACTGATTGAAAAGCTTGGTGAGGGATATGATCTTGTGAACGGCTGGAAACAAGTGCGCAAAGATCCTCTCTCCAAAAAAATTCCCTCACGTATTTTCAATTTTGTTGTAAGGGTCTTGACCGGACTTCATTTGAAGGACGTTTGTTCCGGTTTCAAGGCGTATCGTCGAGACTGTGCCAAGAGTCTGCAGCTCTACGGGGAACTTCACAGGTTTATTCCCGTACTGGCACACTGGCAGGGATTTAGAATAGCCGAAATTCCAGTGCGCCATGACGCCAGGAAATTCGATCGCACCAAGTATGGGATGGCTCGGTTTGCCAAGGGATTTCTCGATCTGTTGACCGTCATGTTAACAACCCGGTTTTTGGCGAGACCCCTTCATCTGTTCGGTCTTGCGGGACTGTCTCTGATCGCAACGGGTATTTTCATCCTTGGCTATCTCAGCGCGCTTTGGTTTCTCGGTTATCCTATCGGCTCAAGGCCACTACTCGTTCTCGGTTATTTGTTGCTCATGGTCGGTATCCAGATACTGGTGACTGGTCTGCTCGGGGAGTTGATCATCCGATCGCAAGGAACTTTCATCCCCTCTCATGCAATTAGGACAATGTCGGGTGGTTCCAAGTGCGTACAAGCTCAACCGACCCAGGGCCAACCTGGACTTTTTTCCGGCACAAGCCACAATCAATATGACTGTTTTTCGTAATCCATGGTCGATCTTTCAACGGCTCAATGCATGGAAAGTATTTACCGTATTGAATGAACTACAGCAGGGTCCAAATTAATCGCTGATTATGTTGAAGAGTTCATAATCTGGAAAGCCATGAATAACGCCAAGGCAAGCAGTTAGATCTGGGAGAGACTGGCAATGAAACTTTTCATAAGAGAGGCAGGCACTGGTAACATATCTTCAACCGGGTATCGAGAGGAGGGTATGCATG
>JACQOU010000099.1 GCA_016207775.1 Deltaproteobacteria bacterium | reverse complement strand
GCATTGGAATCAAATCTCAAAATCTTTTTCACCCTTCTTAAACAATCCAAAATAGAGGCCATTGCCGCATGATTACAACACTACGCAGCTTGGTGCGGTCTACTTATGAATCAATACGATTTTGCCTGGGCTTACGGACTCCTCGAATCTGAAAGGCCCCGTCAACTTTTGGTGGAATGTTTACCGACAATGGTTTATCAACAGGTCCAATGAAGGACTATCCTAAAGTTAGACTGAACACCTCAGCACCCTCACATCCTTGGATCTACTGGAATGCAACCGACAAGTTAGCCCTCCCACCTGGAACCGTCGTAGACGTTTATGATAAAGACGATCATTGGATTGGCCGAGGGTTCTACAACGCCCACGCCCGCATTCGCGTAAGGCTCCTGACAACCGATCAGAGAGAGTCGATCGATCCTTCGTTTTTTGACGGGCGCATCGCTGAAGCTGTCGCCTTCAGAAAAGAAATTCTGCAACTTGAGCAGACAACGAATGCGTTTCGGTTGGTTCACTCAGATGGGGATCAATTGGGTGGAGTTGTCATCGATCGATTTGCCCATTTACTGGTGCTTCAGTTCTATTCGGCGGGTATGTATCGGTTCCGAGATGCTATCCAGCAATCGCTGCAAAAACATTTTCCCGGCGCTTCTTTTTATAGCTTTGCTGAGGAACATGTGCAAAAGCAGGAATCCTTTGATTTAAGAGAAATGGCCCACCCTGAGCCAGTGGAAATATTTGAAGGCAAGCTCCGTCTTCAGGTTTGGGTGGGTACCAAACACAAAACGGGTTTTTTTCTGGACCAAAGAGAAAATCGCTTACGGTTCGCTGAACTTTGTCAGGGCAAGAACGTGTTGGATCTTTGCTCGCACACCGGGGCTTTTGCCCTGCACGCTTGCGCTAAAAATGCAAAGCAGGTAACGGCAGTTGAACTGGACGAAGAGGCCGTACAACTGGCAGAGCAAAATGCAGGATTAAATGGACTGTCAGTAAAGTTTCTCGTTGCTGATGTGCTCGAATGGTTACACAGCCAACGCACTTCTTCTCAGTACGACAGGATTGTTTTGGACCCACCCAAACAAACCCGTTCAGAAGAAAATGTTCGCCAGGCTCTCAATCGGTATTTTGAAATGAATAGACTGGCGATAAAAACAGTAACCGAAGGAGGAATCCTTCTTACCTGCTCCTGTAGTGGACTTATCAAAGAGGATACCTTTATCGAAACCCTCCATAGGGCCGCACAGACGTCGGGTAAAACACTTCAGATATTTCGGATTAGCGGGGCCGCACCCGATCATCCGTTCCTGATTGAAAATCCGGAAGGCAGGTATCTCAAAGCCATTTGGGCAAGGGTGTTTAAGCGTTAGGTCCCGTCATGTGCATACTCGGGCTAGATTTGAAACCCGGCTATTTTCTTCCCTTCCAAACAACCTCTTCGATTTTTTCAAGTTGATTGGCAAGCCGTGCAAGAGTGAATAAGTAATCCGAAAGCCGGTTGAGATAAATCAAAATCCAACGGTCCACTTTCTCAGTAGGAATGGTTGCCAAGCCAAAGGTGCTTCTCTCCGCTCGACGGCATACCGCACGTGCGAGGTGCAACAAGGCCGCAGTTCTACCGCCTCCTGGCAGTATAAAATTTTTGATGGGGGTTAAGTTTTCACTCATCACATCGATTTGTCTCTCCAGAGCATCCACGTGGGCAGCGGTTAGGACCTCAACCTTTGAGTCTGTTTTGGGAGAGGCCAACTGGGCGCCGACAACAAACAGATCGGATTGAATGGTTGATAGCGCCTTGCGTATGGGGTCATGCGGAGTTTCTGAACATGTAAGCCCAATAACTGAGTTGAGCTCGTCAATTTCGCCATACGCAATGATTCGGGGCGCCGATTTCGGAACACGTTGTCCCCCGTACAATCCGGTCATGCCTTGATCACCTGTTTTAGTATATATTTTCAATTCGTTAACCTTCTCTCAGATTCAAGCTAAATGTTTGCCCAGCAATTGCCGAGTAATCTTATTCTATGATTTGCGGGTTTCTGGAGCAACTGGCAACCTCGACATAAACACACGACATAAACCCTCTTAAGAAAATCGCCGATAAGGAAATGTGGACAATCGTCTACCTGATTGTCTTGCGGGAGTTATTTTATGATACGTGTCACACGATTTGATGGCAGTTCGATGGTACTGAATGCCGATTGGATTCAGTCCATCGAGGACACACCAGATACTCTGATCACTCTGACAACTGGAACAAAAATTTTGGTTCGGGAAAAGCCGGAAGAAGTGGTTGAAGCATTTATGCGATACAAGAAAACCTTTTTCTCAAGACTCTTGCCAAAGGAAGAATCATGATTCTCAGTTGGTTAGGTTTGTTTCTTGGTGTAGCGGGAATTTTGTTGGGACAGGTACTGGAGGGAGGTCATCTCGTTCAGCTCCTGCAACCAACCGCCGCTATGATCGTTTTCGGTGGCAGCCTTGGTGCAACCATGCTGTCTTCCAACATGAGTGAATTCAGCCATGCAATCAGGGGCACCGGAAAAGTGTTCTTCCATAAAGGCCACGATTTTGGCCCTCTAGTGAAAGAATTAGTGAGCATTGCCACCGTCGCAAGGCGAGAAGGTATTTTGGCTCTGGACAGATTACTTGGCGAAATCAAGAGTCCTTTTTTGGCAAATTTTTTGCGACACGTGATCGATGGGTATGATCCCAACATAGTAAAGGAAATGATGGAAGACAGAATCTCACGAGAAGAAGAAGAAAAAGTGGGTGCTGCGAAGGTGTGGGAAACGGCTGGCGGTTACTCTCCTACAATGGGTATTTTGGGAGCGGTCATGGGGCTCATCCATGTGATGTCCAACCTCTCAGACTCCAGTAAGCTGGGCTCCGGAATCGCTGTGGCATTCGTCGCCACCGTATACGGCGTGGGCGGCGCCAATTTACTGCTCATCCCGATAGGAAATAAACTGAAGAAAATAGCGGCCGAAGAAATTCTCGAGCTCCAGCTCATGTATACAGGAGTTATGGGTATCCAAGGCGGGGTCAATCCCAGAGTAATCGAAGACCGCTTAAATAATCTGCTGCTCACATACACAAATATTGACGAAAAAGGAGCTCCTGGCGCGGAGAAAAAGGCGGCTTAGATGAGAAAAAAGAAGGAAGAAGAGCACGCCAGCCTCGAACGTTGGCTAGTCTCCTATGCCGATTTTATCACCCTCATGTTCGCCTTTTTCACTGTGCTCTATGCCATCTCCCAAACGGACAAGTCGAAATATCAAGCTGTCGCTGAAAGCCTCCAACGCGCCTTCATGTCGGCGGGAGGCTTATTTCCTCTGAGGGGGACACCCTTTACGCCGTTCATGAAGCCACCCGACAAGGGCTCTGAAATTCCCCCTTCTTTCAAAGACACAGGTAAACAGAGCAAGCAGGAGAACGAAGCCTTCGATAGAATGGCCTATCAAATGCGAGAGCTTTTTGAAAAAACATCAGGCCTGAGCTTGCGCCCCGGAATGGTTGAGGTATTAAAAACGCCTGACGGGTTCAAGATTCGCCTGGATGAAGCCATTCTTTATAAGGCCGGAAGCGATAAGATTAAGCGTGATTTTGTGCCCTTTCTGTATGAAATCAGTCGGAAGCTCGGCAGGCTTGGGCTTCCCATTCGAATCGAAGGGCACTCTGACAATTCTCCAAGCCCCCGAACGTCCAACTGGCAGCTATCGATTAACAGAGCTTACAACTTAATGCAGTTCATGGTTCAGGGATGTTCGTTCCCTCAAGATAGAGTATCCATTCTGGCCCACGGAGAAAATCAGCCCATCGCCGATAATGATACACCCGAAGGAAGAGCAAAAAACAGGCGGGTGGAAATTGCAGTCGTTACCCACAATCGAGATATCTCCAGTCTACCTTTCTAAAGAGATGGCTTCGCTGTGCTCGCCATGACCTGAATAGTTACGCCGATTTTTTATTATCGATAGGGATCGTTTGCTGGGGCTTCTCTTTGTAAGTCTTGGGGCGAACCAGGCCGGCTTTTCGTTGCAGGTACTGCAAACCACACACTACAAGGTATTTCATTTTCCTCATGTAATTGATGTGAAAATGCCACCAAAGCAGCTGTTCAGCCTTAAACCATCTCCACCAGTATTTTCCAAAGTAAGGCAAGGATGCCGATAATTTTGAAAGCGTGCGACAAATATCCTGGTTGGAGGCAGCCCAATCCATCAGGAAATGGTGTTCTTCCGTTCGTCCTTCCGTGTGCTCGATTGAAAGCAGTTCGCGGTATTGCTCGGAAAAAGTCGGATCTTTCCACGACCGCGCCTGCCCATCATGCGTTCGGATAGCTGCTAAATCGTGTGCTACTCGAATAACCCCGTACTTTCTTGCAAGCGAGGCAATCCATTCCATATCGGGATCCCAACGAAATCTCCGATCATAAGCATCTCTTTCTTTCAAAACCTCAGCGCAGAAAGCAGTGCAGCTAGTTGGAATCATCCTTTGAAACCTGAACATGTAAGCCACCGCTCGTGCACCGGCTGTCAGACGATCATGTGAGCAGTGCTTCGAACTCAACACCGGGGCAAAAATATTTTCTGGCGTCTCCCCTTCGAAATAATTGCACTCCGAATAGGCCACCTTATCCTGGTACCGCTCCAGTAGCTCCACCATGATTTCGCAATACTGGCTATGAATAACATTATCGGAATGTAGAAGAACAACGTACTTTCCTTTTGCATGCCGTATCGCTCGATTCCAACCCTCCGGAATATTCAAATCCTCTTTGTTCGGAAAAAGCTTAAGGCGAGAATCTCCGCCAAAACGCTCAGTCAAAAGTTCGCAAGTCCCATCGTTCGATGCATTATCATCGATAACAACTTCAACATCTTGATAAGTCTGACCAAGAGCCGACTGAACACACTCCAGAAGGTACGGTCCTCGATTGTTGAAGGTGGGAATAACAACGGAGAATAAAGGTTCCACTTTGATTATTGTAGATCGGCCTTCCCAATAGGTACATCCTTCCTTTTCAGGGAATGATACCGAGAGGGTCGGGAAAATTACCTAAAACGGAGTATGGATTTTCGGCCTTTTCGATTAGGTACAGAGCCGGTTCAATATTGGCTTTAAAGGTGGGTTCTATGGCAGCAGCACCGGGGTAAAAACCTCCACCAAACATATCGCCTGGTGAGAGTTCAAAAGTGAAAGCGAAAATTTTTAGTTCATCATATGCCCAGTCCGTTGTATCGCCGGAAGCCAAGTACAAGTCGCTGCTTTTTTGTGGCTTGTAGGCATTCCACGTAGCCATTTTCTTTCCCATTGTTTCGAAGACGGCTCGGTCGCGCTCGTTTGGAATGGGGTCATCGGTGTGACTCCAGGGCCACAAAATAAGTTCGCTATAGGTGTGGAAGCTAAGCAGAACGGTCGCAAACTTCCGCGCTCTTACAAAATCTCGTACTGCTGCCGTCTCAGGCTCCGAAAATGCAGACGGGCCATGATAAATGTCGGAGGAAGGGAAGCTGCTACTACCCGAACCACCAAAATTTTTTGCATAATTGCGGTTTAAATCTACGCCCAGGGTTCCATCACTGTTTACGCGCCGGTTCTTACGCCAATAATGATAGGCCCCGTCGGCGACGTCGTATTCGGCTCCATCGGGATTTAACATAGGAATGATCCAAACCTCTCGCGTATCGAGGAGTTTCTTGATACGCGGATCGGACATATAGCCGGCTGCCAAATGATCTGCCAACTTCAGCGGAACTTCAACGCTCAGGTGCTCCCGTGCATGATGGCAACCGATAAACAGTGCGCTTGGCAGAGAATCCTCCAGAGAACTCGACGAAACACGAACGCCGACAACATCGCGACCCTCAAAGCTTTTTCCGATGGTGACACGTTTCACCAGCGCCGGGTATTGATGAGCGAGAGCATCGAGTTCTGCACCTATCTCAGCATAATTGTGATAAGCGGAATCCTGACTTGGAAAATCATTCCGTTCAGGAAGCGGCGTACTTTCAAAGGCTATTCCTTTCTCACTCAGTCTGCGAAGATCGGCACTGCGTGCAACAAACGTCACTGAATCAGAAAGAACGCTATCAATGGCAATCCCAGCGTTAGCAATGGCTGTTCTTTCTGCCGACCCGCTAGCCCAGGCTTTGACAAAAGAGAGCTGGTCCGATTTTTGTCCAGCGATTGCGAGGACCGGCAAGAAAACAGCAATACACATGACGCGTTTGAGTAGTGGCATGAATCTCCCCTATTTAATTGATTAACGTGCAGCGCTTAAGGAAAACGAATTGGAAGACAGATTATCACCGATGGGATTCATAACCCAAAATTAGGCAAGGGAAGTGTTAACAACTGTAATTTCAAAATAGCATTCACGCGGTGCGATTTAAATCCTTCGTTTTTTTATCGATAAATCTGTGATAATTTTATAGGTAAGTCTATCTTCCCGATCACATAATAAATGGAACCTAAAATGCAAAAGCGCTTAGAGGATGCCAAAGCGCTATTCTATTCTTGGCGACTCGTCGAAGCGTACAATATTTTGCGACGATATTTTGATAGACTGCCCTTCAGTCAGGAAGCCGAACACGCTCAGTATATTGGGATGTTTGTGCGCGTGCTGGCAGAGCTGGGGAAAAAACATGAACTGACATTTTATATGAATGAGTTGGAAAAACTCTGTAAAAGCAACCACAGCCCCAACCTCGAATTCCAGCTCGCAGTTGTATACTACTATTCGAACCGGAATGAAGAAGCCCGAGCCATTTTTGAGGACTTGATTCGAAACCCGGTAGCCGCCGAATTCAAAGTAAAATCGAAAATGTTGTTAGCGGATTATTATCAAAACAAAGGCGATATCTCCGCCTGCAGACAACTCATTTTCTCAATCGATAAGCAAGAAGATCCTTCGCTCAATCTCCTGGTGGAAATCTGGAAAGCGATCGTTTTGAGGGATGAATCCAAACTGGATGAGGCAGAAAAAATTATTGAAGGCCTGCTGGGACAGATTGATGCAAGGCGGGACTGGTATTCATATTTTTCCGCAAAATGTGTATTGGCTAATCTCTTCATAAAAAAGGGTGACATCACAGCAGCTAGCCGGCTGATACGAGAAATACGGGTATTGTTCGAGGGAAGACATTTTAAAGCGGTCCAGACACAACTCGAGCATATGGAAAAGTTTATCCAAGAAAAACAGTGTCAAAGTGTGATTTTTTACGAATACCGTAAGAACCGTTGCATTATCTATTGTGCGGATAAACGTTTAGAATTTTTATCCGGTACGCCTACCGAAAAACTATTACTTTTATTGGCAAAAAACAAAATTATTGATAAAGACGACATCGTACGGAGCTTGTATTCCCGCCCTTATGTGCCGGAGCGGGACGACAAGTTAATCTACTACCATATTCATTCGCTGAGAAAGCAGCTGCAAATTATTGGCGTTCTGCCAAGTGCTTTGCACAGCGAAAGAGATGGTTATCGGTTAGAGCCTAAGGTAGAAATGGTCGGGGGGGCCAATGAGAACAATGCTTAGTTTAATAATACTTTTTTCTGCAGCTTTTTTGCGTGCCGAGTCCGTGCGCTGCCTAGGAGATGGTCCCAAACCTTTGCAGGCCATTGCAATGCCCTCTGAAGATGCGGAGTTCCTTTCTCATAGTAATTGCTTAAGAGAATTCGTGCTGTGGGAAACTGGCAACATGCTGGCTTATCGAAATTGCTGGTCCCAGTTAATCACTCACCCGCTGCAGACGCAAAAAAAACCTACGATTATTAGTGAAACTGCATTCTCGCCGATGTCTGGCGTCATTGAATCTTCGGAATCCCTGTTAGCGGGCGGCCTGTACACCTCGGATGCGTGGATTTGGTCTAAGAAAGATGGTGTCACCCATCACCTTCGCATACCAGGCCAAGCGCAGCGGCTTATTCATCTTTTCTGGAAAGATAATTTTCTCTACAGCGCTGCCTATAATGTAGATGCGGAGGGTAACAAACTTGTGAGTTTTTTCCAAACCGACGCTAGCCGGAGGCACCCCACCGTCACTTTGATCGATAGCATGGAGCTTGGCCCCTACATTAGGTTCGCCACAGGTCACGCATACCCCTATGTATATTTCTTCAGAAGCTTTCCTTCTGGACATGGGGTCTACAAACTTTGGCAGCTTGAATATGATGTGAACACGCACAAGCTAACATCTGAAAGTTGGTTCCCAGACGAAAAGCTCCCCCTACCCATTGAATCCGTTCACAGGTTGCCTTCCATTAATTCGACGGCAATCATTTTGAATGATGTATGCCGTAACTGTAACCAGGCAAGAGTGCTTTGGGTTAAGGAATCGAGCTGCCAGTACTACGACTTAGGATCCAGCTACCCCGTCTTCCCTCAACACAACGTTCCTATCCTGGCAAGATTGCAGCCGAAGGGGGGTATTGATGTTATTCATCTTGATACCGGCAAAAGCCACACCTTCTTTGGAAAATATGTTCTCGGAAACTTGAGTTCCAGCGATCTGAAGTTCACCTCTGACCTAAAAACCTTGTATGTGGGGTTAAATTTCTCAGGCATCAGCGAGAAATATGTAATGAAGCAAAATGTGCCCAAGTTTTGGGAATAGTCGGACCGACAAAATTCGTCTTCCCCTCCTCTGTGGTTTTAACTGTTTGAAATTTCTAATGTCTAAGACACCGTAAAGTGACACTTTACGCCCGTCGCGCTGCGCCTTTTTTGCTTTACAGTTTTTAATGCAAGATGTTATAATCCATTGCCTTTTTGAAGAGGGGTGGAGGAAGAGTTAGTGTCACTCACTCAGAATCATTGCCTAGTACAATCAGTGGAATTTCGCCTCGTCGCATCCATCATTACAAATTGTAAACAAATTATTCGGGGAGGTAACGGATCATGGTTATCCTAAGAACTTTGGCTGCTTCAATCCTATTCGCAGTCACTTTGGTATTTCTTGTCACCTGCGGAGCGGAAAGACCATTCCAACGTGGACCGATTGTCGATAGACCGGTCGGAGGTCCAGGCGTGCAGACTGGTGGCTCAGCGGCAGAGCAGCTTTTTTATCAAAAAGTTTCTCCTAACCTGAAAGCCAAGTGTGCTGGTTGCCACGCAGGTCGCGATCAGTATGCGGAGGCGAAAAAATGGATTGTACCGGGCAAGCCAGAAAAAAGCCTCCTGTTCCAGAAAGCGCAGGGTTTAGCTGGCCATCAGGGGAACAAAATTTGGGATGCAAGTTCAAGCGAGTTAAAAGCAATGAGCGAATGGATTATGGCCGAGCAAGCAACCGTTACACCTCCCACACCACCGCCGGTTATTGATCCAGGGATGAAGCCAAACGAGATATTTTCTAAAGTAGTCCTCCCCGCCTTGGACCGAGACTGCAATATGAAATGTCATAATGCAAAAAAAATGATCTTGGACTATGCGTATGCAAAAGCGCGGATAAAGGGGGGTGATCCCAAGTCTAGTCTAATCTATTTGAAAGCTACTGATACGGATAAGACTAGACATGACGGCGGTAAGGTTTGGGATGATGGTTCCCCTGAGCTCTTAGCTCTTACCAATTGGATTCTCGCTGAGCCACCCCCAACGGCACCTGCTCTTGAGGTAAATAAGGACTTCTACGACGCGCATCTGATGGCGGCTGTCAATACGAGATGTACCTCATGCCATAGAATTAACGAGGAAGCCAAAAAGAAAGATAGTGTTCCAAAGAATTTTGACTTTGATACAGCAAAGGCATTGGCAAGGGGCGGAAAAGACGGAGGGTTGTATAAAAGAGCCATGGGTGACCACAGGCCTTTAACTGGTTGGGACACGGACAGTGCCGATTTCAAAAACTTGGAAAAGTGGGTTACGGAGCCAAATCCCTCTCCGGATAAAACACCCGTTAAACTCTGCCAGGGCACCAGGGGCGAGTTTTTTGAAAAAACCGTCTTACCGCACATTAAAGACTTTTGCAGCAGTTGCCACGAGAAGGATCTTAAGGATCTCTTTCGGTGTGAATCCGCTGCGGCCTTAGCTGTAAATAAAGAGCCTATGAAGAGCCTTCTCTACGTAAATGCTGTTAAAGGCCACGGTGAACGGTATCCAGGATTGGAGCTCATGGAAGAAAAGAATGCGATCGATGCGCTCACCAACTGGATTAATGGTACAGTACCGGCACCCGCTAAGAAACCAGCTCCAAAACCGGCAGTCCCAGCCGCGAAACCCGTGGCATCCGCTGCGGCTGCTCCTTCAGCGCCTGGAAAACCGCCAGTCATTGTACCTAAACCAAAAACGGAAACCCCAGCGCAGCCAAAGGTAAAGCCAGAAAAGCCAGCATCAGCACAACCTAAGCCAGATCCAGGAGCACCCAAGAAGTAAATTGTGATGGTATCCACTTCTTTTGGTATTAGTAGATATCAAAGGAAGGTGGGTACCATTCAAAAAGTCTTCGGTCTTCTCTTTCTGCTCTTCCCTATTTTTACTTGCCATGCGCAAAGCGAGTGGACCGCCGACTACAGTCCGGAGGCTCTTGTCTACATGAGCGCAGAAACAGTGACAGAATTAAATGGAGATCTCTCGGAAGTTCGCCCAAGAATTAAGCCAACACACGTTGCAGGGCTTGCACCCGCTGATTACTTAAAAAAGTGGAGTTGCCTCGGCTATCTCGGCCCCCTGGGAGCTTACGGACCGCTTGGAATATTAGGGCCGCTGACCCCACTCCATACTGAAGAATTCTTCCTTCCCTTTCCGGGGTTCTTCCAGGCGGAATGGCTTAAGATGCTAACGGAATTCAGTTTGGAGTATTTTGAGTGGGAAAAATGGAACGATGCTGTCCTGAAGCTGTTTGACCTCAGTCCCCTCAAGCCGTTCTTTAATATCGGAAACATTTCCTTTTCTGACTGGGTCAAAAAAATCGTACAGCTTGGCGGCCCAATGAGCGAAAGAGGCCCACTCGGTAAGGACGGACCACTCGGAGCTAGCTATTACAATGGTGCACTTTTTAAGACGAATGACTTCGCTGTGCATCTTCGTGGGCTTGGTCTGTGGGCACCATTGGGCGTACTTGGACCCCTTGGCCCGCTCGGACCATTAGGCCCATTGGGTCTGATCGGAGCAAATCCTTACAAAAAAAACAGAGACAAACACGGAAACTATCTTAAGGACGGCAACATTGTCAGAAATATTGTAGTTGAATATGATACCGCTCAATCACTGCGTAGAACTTACGAACTCTACGAGCACTACACCGAAGATTACGCCAAAACACTGGCATCCAACGACACTTCTTTCATGATTTCAGGCAAAATTGAACAGGACGAACAGGACATCTTTCCCATTCGCTCGTCTGCCAATCAACTGGTTACTTTTGTCGTTGTTCCTGAATTTAGTTTTGGGGGATTCACAATAGACATTCGGCAAAAAGACGGAAGAACAATTGCCAAAAGCATGTTACGGGCGCAACTCGGTTTTCAGCCAATCACTCTGGAAGGCTTCATCAATTGGGTTCAACTGAAGGTCCCCAAAGACGCAAAACTTGAGGTTGTAGTAAGAATCAATTACTCCACCTCCGCTGTTACTCGAAGATATCGACTTTTCGTCACCGGCTCTTCTGCATATCTAAACAAGACCAATGTCACAGGCCCTCACCTAGAACATCAACCATTTTGAATTGACGGCTTATCGCAGCTACAATTTTTGCCTGATCAAGCGGTATAATGAAAAGAGTAAGTTCACCGCCAAAAGCGTCATCTAACGATCTTGAATTTAGGGAACCAATGATGCGAGTGCTAATAGCGCTATGGTTACTGTCCGCAACACAAGTCATTGCGGACACTGGCAACATCAATGCGTGGAGTATTTCTCACGGTTGTCCTCACCGTGGCCCTGCCGGTAGAGGGGCTTTCCACGCAAGACAATGGGACTACTTTACTGCAATGGGTCGAAAGGGGTGCGCTCGTACGCCAACCCGCTTCACATTACTCTATTTCAGCTCGTTCATGGGCTCAGACGCCCCCAAGGCAACATTATTCAATGAGACGACCCGCCGATATGAGATTTTTTCACTCGACATCAATGACATTTTAGTCACTCCCCCGATCAAAAGCACAGAACAGCAGCCAATTTTCACAGTAAGTCCGCTCTGTCCTGCAGCAAGCGCTACGGTCAACTGGATTACTTCACAATGGACGATTTCAGAAACAACGAATCTTCAGAATACCTATCTTTTGGGAACTGCAACGATTGCTGGCACAACAGGAGCTCTAACCATAACAGGTCAGTATGATGTATCGGGAAACGCTTATTGGACTGGTGCCGTACCGATGAACGTGGGCGCGTGCTCGAATGGCCTCGCAACAGCAACGGGAAGCGGGAATCTGGATGGTACTTTTTACTATAAATCGGATGGCGGCGGAGTCTACAAGAGCAGTAGCGGGCGGGCGTTTTTCATGCTCCCACAGATTGCAGTGGAGGATTCTGCTTTTGCAAGTAAGACTTTTCAAGGAATACAATTCAATTCCATCTCAAGTGACAGTGTGAGACATATTCGAGTCATCTCCGACCTCACCGGAAAAGTATTTACCATAAAACCTTATTCCAGTGTTTTATCCGGGGCAGTTGGCGCGGATTTTACCGATACGCTCACAGTAAAAAGTGCTAACACACCTCACGCTGGCATGATGATCGGAACACTAATCAGAACGACAGAATTCGGAAGCAGCGGACCAGTGAAAATTGGATGTATTGCAAACAAACACGTTACCAAGGGCTACCGCGTAATCTGCAGCGGCCAATCTCCCGCTAAAAGCACGCTCCCCTACAACATTACTTTTACTAATGAGGCTGATAGCAACACGGCATGCCCCAAGAATTACATTCTAGTGGCAGCCAACCCTGAGGTGGGAGTTAAATCCGACTTTTGTATCGCAAAATACGAAATGAAAGAGGTTAAAGGTTTACCCGCCTCTCAACCAACGGGAAGACCGTGGGTAAGTAAAACGCAAACTAATGCCACTTTATTATGTCGAGAGCTTGGAGCGGGTTATGATCTGATCACAAATGCCGAGTGGCAAACAGTCGCAAGAGAGATAGAAATTGCGCAAGATATTAACGGCAATTATCTCAACTGGAGTCAGGGTAGTATTCTAGGGAATAATGCCATTAACCGCGGACATTCGGACGATGCACCCAATAATACTCTCGCGGCAAGTACGGATAGTAATCCGTGCTATGGAACTCAAAATATAAAGTGTGCGGATAACAACCACCCTGATTTCACTCAAAAGCGAACCTACAGACTCACTTCGGACGATGTCATTTGGGATTTTGCAGGCAATGCACAGGAGTGGATTAAAGATTCCAATTCAACCGCACAAGGTACAAACGGATTTTTATCAGTAAAAAAGTGGGATGGAACTCAGGATCCGAGAGAAACTGCCACGACAAAGCTCAAATGGGGACCCTCGGGAACATACACCGCTAAAGCGAATGGTAACTATGGTGGCCTCGGTTACGGCCATCTAAATTATTCCACTGGCGCTGTCGTTCGTGGCGGCTTTTGGAAATTGGCAACATCTTCAGGCGTATTTGCCGCCAACCTAGGGTTCAGCCAATCGGCTGTGAACAATACCGTAGGCTTTCGCTGCGTGTATCATCCCTGAAGATGTATGTTCAATCAATCGAACGGGCCTGTCGGGCCCAGGGGGTAATGCATTGCGCCATCCAATGCGATTATTTGGAGGCTATACTAGCTCAATAGTTTGTTCTTTTACTTGCTTTGTAAAATGCAATCCACTTTGAGTCATTTATCGGGGTACAGTGACCACCCCGTTGCACAAAACCATCGAAAAAAAATTATTCTTCTCCAGCCCAGGTGCGGAAAATACGATCTTTACATTTGTGACCTTCCCATCAGTTTGATTTATGTGGCCTCTGTGCTTCAGTCGAAGAAGTATGACGTTGTCATTATTGATCAGCGTGTACAAAAAGATTGGAAAACAAGACTGCTTACGGAGCTGAGAACCGATCCCTTGCTCGTGGGCATCACAGTCATGACGGGAGAGCCGATAAAGTATGCGCTGAAATTATCACAAATCATCAAAAACGTTTGCGATGTCCCAGTGGTTTGGGGCGGGATTCATCCGACGATATTACCCGAACAGACAATACAAAACGACAATATCGATTTTGTCGTACGAGGAAAAGGAGAATACGCCCTCTTTCATTTGGCACACGCATTAGAAAACGGCGGCTCGACCAACAATATCCCAGGCCTTGTTTTTAAAGACAAAAGTGGGCTCATTTACAGCAATGAGACCGATACCTTTGATTGGACCAATCTTCCGGCCCCGCCCTACCACCTGGTCGATCACGCCCAATATTTCAGAAGCGGTTTTGGTAATAAGGTCATCTCAATTATGACAAGCCGGAACTGCCCTCACCGCTGTACTTTTTGTTACAACAGTTCTTTGGCTACCACGGAAAAATGGATCTCTGAGCCAATCGAGCGGACACAAGCAATCTTAATCATGCTGGTTGAAAAATACCGTCCTAACTACATTTCGTTCATTGATGACGACTTTTTTGTTGTGCCAGAGAGAGCAAAATCTATTCTTAACTTTCTGATTCAGAAAAAATGGGACATTTCTATCGGCTTTCGAGGTGCCCGTGTCGACGAGCTAATGAGACTGGATGATTCGGTGCTTGGGCTCCTGGTCAAAGCAAATACCCGACATATTAATATCGGCGTTGAATCAGGTTCCGAGACTATTTTAAAAAGATTGGTCAAGCGGATTACTCCCGAAATGGTTCTCGCACTTAACCGCCGTCTTTCTAAGTACGAGTCTTTGATACCGCTTTATAATTTTTTTTCCGGTATACCAGGCGAAACCGAAGAGGATATCAGGAAATCCACTGAACTGATTTTGCGTCTTATCGATGATAATCCACAGTGTCAGATTTCCGGATACCACCAGTACACTCCCTATCCCGGAAGCGCATTGTATGAAGAAGCCATCCACCATGGTTTTAGAGAACCCACAACGTTAGAGACATGGAATCAGATGAGGCTAGAGACCAACTCAAAAAATTGCCCGTGGATCGATAGGCGGAGACGACGATTGCTCAATACCATCTACACGTGTGTTTATTTTGTGGATAGAAAATATGAGGTGTATTTTCTTAATCAGGGTATCGTTCAGAAGGTGTTATATCCCCTCGTCAGGCTTTATCGTCCCTTTGCCCGGTTTCGGCTCAAGCATCTTTTCAGCACTTTTCCGTTGGAAATTTATCTGAAGGATTTTTTCTATTTTATCGCTGAAATAAAAACAAGACTCTTTGGATTGAGAACATGAATGAGGCATTAGACATTCAAGACTGTTTTGGAAATTATTTTATCTCTCTTGATAGAAAACAATGAACACAACTCCACTTTGCCCACTTTGTAAATTTCAATCTGTATTCTACTTCAAGAAGCGTGATCTGATTTGTTTCAGATGTCAGCAATGTGGCTTGCATTTTCGACATCCGCAGCCGGATCCCGGTCAGCTCATCAGATTATACAATAAGGATTATTACGAACCCTGGATGCATGATTCGAGTTGGGAAAGCCTTGAAAGCCAAAAACGAGCAACTTTTTCCAGCTATTTGGAAAGGTTAGTTGTTTTCAAAAAAACTGGCAGGCTGCTTGATGTGGGTTGTGCCTTTGGAGCTCTACTCAGATTGGCCACAGAAAACGGATTTGAGCCCTACGGCATTGATGTTAATCCGTTCGCAGTGGACATTGCAAAACGTACCATACCCAATGTCTATTGTACGACCATAGAAGACGTCCCTTTTCCGGATCAGTATTTTGATGTGGTCGTGATGACCGACACGATCGAGCATATTGTGAACTGCAGTTCAACATTGAGTGTTGCAAATCGAAAACTCGCCCCCGGCGGCGTGCTGTTGATCACAACTCCTGATACCGGTTCTTTATCACGGTTTTTGCTGGGTAAACATTGGCCGCATTATAAAATGGAGCATATTTACTACTTTAACCGTCGCAACATGAAAATTCTTTTGAACACTTTTGATGTGCTCGATATCAGAAGATCGCATAAGCAAGTGTCTTTCCGGTATTTTGCAAACGTCCTCCGACGGTATTCAACAAATCCTTTTTTTCATAAGTGTTATGCGCCAGCACATGCTCTTTCCAAGGTTTTTGGAGATATGACGTTTGATATTCCAATGGGAGAAATGTTGGTCATTGCAAAACGAAAAAACTAGAAACGATCCCAAAAATGTCATTGCGAGGCCCGAAGGGCCGAAGCAATGTCCACTTGTTGTACGCATCTGCATGGTCTCGCTGGCAGTCTTGCTTACGGCAGTGCTTACGAGACTTCTGCTTTTCGATACAGTCTTCGCCTATCCGGGAAGCGATCTCAATGAAACCCTCCCGATACTTCAGCAGATAAAAAATCAGCTTCTTCTGAAGCAGGATTTATTCTACGGTATACCCTCCTACAACAGCTTATTTCATTCTATGCTTATTTCAGCTGACCAATGGAATGTGCTGCCGCAAGCCTTGTTTGTTCTCGTGCTACTCTCTCATTGTCTTGTCATTTTGAGTTTTCTCTTCCTTGTAACAAGTAAGATTAGGGAACAATCAGGCATAGAAGTTTTTCTTTTCCTGATAGCTATCAGCGCTGCTTTTGGAGAGCATTTGTTCGGCATTGACATCGTAAGTCCTGCGTTTCATCCCCAAAGCCCGGCCTATGCCTTTCTGATATTTTCTTTGGTATCTAAGCTTGTTTTGAATAACATCGGCCTTTGTTATTTGTCCGCCATTGGCTGCGCCTTTTTCCATCCCCTATTAGGAATTTATAATTTGGGATTGATTTTCTTAACTGTTTCTTTTTCAAAGCATAAAAAGAAAGAAATTCTTGGGGTGCTGGGGCTTTCCCTGCTCATTTATCTTCTGTTGGTGCGGCCGACTTTATCGAGAGTGGGCATTCATGCCCAGCCATCTGTGATGAAGACTTACAGCAATATCCTCCTCTATGCCAGAATTCCGCACCATTTGTTGCCGGCTTCGTGGTCGGCTGATTATCTTGTCAAGTGCGCTACGGTTGCACTGCTCGGCTTGTATTTTTCTGCTAAAGTGAGCAGAGAGATCTTTTTCTGCTATTTATTTGTTTTTGCCATCATTCTGATAGGAGTATTGAATAATTCTTTTGTGGGTATTCCGTCGATTATTTTTGCAAACCCGCTAAAAATGGGTGCGGTCTTGCTGTTCTTCTTTTGGGTAAGCATGACCGTGTTTTTTTTCAATACCCAAAAAACATATCATCACCTTTTGATCTTAGTACTGGTCTTTACATGGATTCAATACAGGTATCCGCTTCCGGAGTATCGAAGGTACTTCTCGCTTTCCATCCTGTCTCTTTTATCCTGCTACGCTATTATGCATCACCATCGGAAGGTCGTGAAACCTGCATTCATTGTTATGGCGTTATGCTTTTTAGCACTTGTACCATGGAAATATCTTTGTCAGACCTTAATTCGCCAGATTGAGAGTTCGAAAGAATGGCGGGACCTTTGCAGAAAAACTGCCTCTGTCGTCCCCCCAGACTCGCTTGTCATTGTTTCACCAGCAATAGAAGATTTCCAGCTTTGCACGTTGCGCCCCACCTTTGTGGACTTTAAACACTTTCCCTATGACCCCTCTCGTGCGTTGGAGTGGTACCGGAGACTGAGTTTGCTAGGAGTTTTTCCCCGGTATTCCGAAAATGAGCTCCACCACATGAAGAGGCTTATTCCCTTCAATCCGGAACGCTATCATCGCTTAAGCTTTAGGGAGGTGTTGGCTATAAAAAAGCGATACCCTATTTCCGGTTTCATGGTAACGGAGGCAACTCAGACATTTCCTTTCGAGGTACTTGTGGAAAACAGCAAATACAAGCTATATCGACTTCCGACGTTCTGATGAGAACCTACAAAAGCTGCCATGAATGTAAATTTGAGTGGATTTGCTCGGCAATCGCCCGATTGAGCTTTGCGGAATAGTGGACTGAATCAATGTACAGGTAACCATC